>JANXXR010000662.1 GCA_025350525.1 Deltaproteobacteria bacterium | reverse complement strand
GCGCCTCGCCCAGCCGCCCCAGCGCGCAGACCGCGGGCTCCGCCTGCCGCATCGCCACCGTCTCTTCGGCGCGCTTCTTCACGCCCTGCAGCAGCGCGATCTTGCGGTTGAGCGTCGCCATCAGGGGCGCCTTGATCGGCTGCTTCTTGAAGGTCTCGAAGCCGGTGCTGCCCAGCGCGTAGTGCGCCTCCGCTGCCGCCGCCACCGCCTCGGGCGGCAGCTTCTCGCGCGCCTTGGGGCCCTGCGTCTTGTAGATGCGCTCGACCTGGGTCCACGACCACTGCGCGTTGCCAGTCTCGTGCGCCTTGCCGTAGAGCTTGGCGGCCTCGCGCCAGGCCCGCAGCTGCAGCGAGCCCGTCTTGGTCGATCGCGCCAGCGCCGCGAACTCGCGGGCCGCCCGCGCGTTCTCGCCCAGCTTTGCCCGCAGCTGCGACTGGACGAAGAGCGCCTCGTCGTGATCGCCCGCGTTCTTCCAGATCTTCATGGTCAGCGCCCGATCCTGCAGCGCCTGCCGCACTTCGCCCCGCGCCTCGCGCAGCAGCGCGGCGTCGTGCAGCGCCGCCTGCGCCTGCGCCTCCGCATAGAGCGACGGCGACGGCTTCTGGCTCTTGGCCGGATGATCGCGGCGCCACTTCTTCATCGCCTCTTCCCTCTGGAAGCCTTGCGCGTATCGCTCCAAAAGTGCCGCGGCCTCGCCGAGATCGCCCACCGCCGACAGGTCCGCCGCCGAGGCCATCAGCGCCCGCGGCACCAGCGGCGACTGCGGCTGCTCTTTCCAGACCCGCGCCCGCGCGGCCAGCGCCTCCTCGATGCGCCCGGCCCGCGAGAGCGCCGCGGCAGCGCCGAAGAGCGCCTTGTCCGCCAGCTCGCCGTGCGGATGCGCGGCCACGAAGGAGGAGAACGCCTGCGCCTTTTGCACGTCGCCGCTCTCGGCGTCGGCCAGCGCGTACCCGCTCTGCTCCTCGATGCGCTTCAAATCCTGCGCCATCGTGCCGTGCGCGACCAGCCGCTTGTCGGCGAGGAACTCGAGCGCCCACGCGTGCAGCCCCTTCCAGTCCTTGCGCAGGTTGGAGATGTCGAGCACCAGGTTGGCCGCGTACTCGGCCAATTCGTGCTCGGGGTGCTGCCGCGCGATCGAGGCGAGGTGCTGCTGTGCCGCATCCAGCTCGCCCGAGATGTACTCGAGCCGCCCGACCTTGAAGGCCACCTCGACTGCGTGTGGCCCCTCGGGCAGCGCCTGCAGATATAGCTTGCAGGCCGACTCGAGGTTCTGCTCCTCCGGAGTCAGCTTGCGCTGGACGCGCTGCTGCGCCGACTCCTTGGTCTCCTTCTGCTCGCCGAAGACCGTCTCGTTGCGCGAGAGCACCGCGCTCCACGCCGCCTTCTGCAGCCACTTGCCGGGCGCCTTTGGCCGCGCCAGATCGGCCTTGACCACCGCCTCGTATTGCTCGGCCGCCTGCGGCTTCAAGTTCCGCGCGTAGAGCAGCTCGCCGAAGAAGAAGCGCAGGTCGTAGGCGTCCTGCGCGTCGGGGAAGAGCGTCAGGTAGTCGGAGTAGAGCGCCCGCGCGGCGGACCAGGTCTCGTCGAGATCGGTCTTGCGCGCCTCGTTGTGGATCTGCACCGAGAGCCCGCGCAGCGTCTCCTCGCCCAGCCGATTCGCTTCAGTATATTTCTCGTCGGCCGGATCCTTCTTGACGCGCTGGAAGGTGTCCACCAGCAGCTTCGCCTGGGTGAGCAGGTCCTTCCGCTTGCCGGTGCGCTGCGCGATCACCAGGAGCCGCGTCTGGTCGAGCGCCGCCGCCGGCGCGTCGCCGTGCAGCGCCAGCAGCTGCCGGGCGATCAGCTGCGCTTCCGGGTCGCGACCGGTGTTGAAGAGCAGCGTGCCGTACTGCTCCAGCATCTTGAGGGCCGGCTCCTTGCCGAAGTTCTTCACGAAGTCGTCGTGCGCGGTCTCGGGCGCGCCGATGCGGCCGTACGAGAGCACGTAGTCGCGCCGCGCCTCCCGGGCCAGCTGGACGGTGTTGACGTCGCCCCGCTCGGCGCTGACCTCGGCGGTGCGCTTGAGCAGCTTCATGGCGTCGGCGAAGGCGCTCTGGTTGAAGCGGCACCAAGCCGCCTTGTAGAGGGCGTACGGGTACACCTCGTCGGAGGGCACCTCGGCGGCGGCGCGGTATTCCTTGAGCGCCTCGTCGAGCTTGGCGACCTCGAAGAGGTGCTCGCCGATGAAAACGTGGCTGGCCGGCGCCCACTTCGAGCGCGGGAAGCGCCGCACCAGCTCGCGCGCCGACTGCACCGCCTCCTGGTCGCGCCCCGAATCCTGCAGCGTGTCGGCGAGGAAGAAGAGCGCCTCGTCGGTGCGCCCGGCGTCGGGATATTTCTTGAGGAGCTCGCGATAGCGGTCGATGGCCTCGGCGCGCGCTTCGGCGCCCCGGGTCTTGTCGGCGGCGCCCTGGGCCTCGTTGCCCTCGTCGGATTCGGCCTGGGCGCGGATGGAGAGCGCGAGGCCGCGGGCGCGCAGCAGGGCCGCGAGGCGCGCCAGCACCTCGGACTGCTCGACGGGCGATCCGCCCAGCTGCAGGAGGCTGCGCAGCGACTGCTCCTGCTCGCTCTCCTTCTCGGCCACCAGCTGTTCGACGTGCCGGTGGAGCAGCGCCGGATCGCGACCGGGCTGCTGCGGGGATGTCACGGCTGCGGCGATGAACAGCGCGATCATGAACTACTCCTTGGGGTCCGCGGCCAGCTGCGCCTTGATTTGCTGCGGCGGAGACGAGGCGGTCTGCGGCGCCGACCGCGGCTTGGCGCAGCGCTTGCCGAGCTGGTAGCGGTAGCTGCCCAGCTCGTCGCGCCAGTACTCGCCCTGGAACGGCCAGAGCTCCTCGTCGTCGTCGGCGCGCGGCGGGTCGCGGTGGGTGGTGGTGAGGCCGTCGCTGGAGCTGGCGGCCAGCTCCTTCTCGCGGCCGGAGATCTCGAAGGAGAGCCGCAGGGTCTGGCCGAGCAGCTCGCGCAGCTCGGAGCGCTCCTGGGCGAGGCGCGAGAGCAGCTTGCGCCCCGCCGATTCGAGGAGCGAGAGGCGCGCCTGCCGCAGCCGCGGGGTCAGCCGCGTGATCAGCGCCGAAGTGCGGAAGACCTGGGGCCGCCGGTCGAGCGAGTCGATCTCCTGCGCCAGCTGCACCGCCGCCTGCGTGGCCCCGAGCAGGTCGGGCTCCTGCTCGACGCGGCCCACTTCTTCGCGCGCCGAGGGCGGCACCGACTCCTGGACCTGGACGGCGCCGCGGGCGAGGAATTCGTACGCGCTCTGCGGCGTCGAGAGCATCGCCAGCGTGGCCGAGAGGCCGTCCTCGAGCGGGCGGTAGCGCTGCTCGAAGTCGAGGAGCGTGGCGCGGGCGTCGGCGTAGCGGCAGTTCTGGTAGAGGACCAATGCTTTGAGCACAAACGATTCCGGGAAGAAGCGGTTCTGAAGAAGGGCGCGTGCAGCGTCAGGAGGTTGCCCAGCGCCTTCTCGTCCTCGGTCTTGCGGAAATGCGCCCAGCTGGCCTCGAAGAGCGCGTCCAGCCACTCGGGGCCGCTGCGGCCCACGCGCTCGTAGAGCTGGGTGGCGCGGGTGTCGTCGCCGCCCTGGTAGGCGAGGCGGGCCAGCTGCAGATACGCCTTGTCGCGGCGCTCGATGGCCGCCCGATCTCCGCCGGCCGGAAGCTGGGCCAGCGCGAGAAATTCTTTGGCAGCGCCGGCGTCGTCGCCCGCCGCCAAGGCCGAGAGCCCGGACACTTCCCGCGCGTCGGCCTCCAGCGCATCGCCGGCCGGCACCGAGGCCGCCAGCGCCCGCGCCTGGTCGAGCTCCTGCTGCGCCGACCGCGACGGCTGCGGATCGACCGGCGCCTTTGCCTCGGGCTTGTCCGCCGGCGGCTCCTGCGCGGGCTGGCCCATCTCCGCCGCCAGCTCCTTGTCCAGCGGCTTGACCTCCGGAATGCCGCTACCTGGAACGCCGCTACCCGGAACGCCGCTGGCCTGCTGCAAGGCCGGACCCTGCGGCGCCTTGAGGTTGTCGAAGGCGACGCCCTCCTCCACCGGCGCCAGCTGCAGCGCGCGCTCGAGGTGTCCGCGCGCCAGCCGCACCGCGAGCGCCGGCGGCAGCTTGCCGGGATCGCTCTCCTGCGAGAGGAGCAACTCGGCGAGGCCGGGATCGTCCGCGGCCCGCGACGCCAGCGCCGCCTTGGCCGCCTCGCGAACGCCGGCAGGCTGCTGGTCGTCCCCGGCCAGCGCGGCGAGCAGCACCGTCGCCGAGCGCGGCATGCCCGCGGCGGTCAGCGCCTGCACCACCGTGGCGATGCGGCCCCGCGCCTCCTCGGCGGGGATCTTCGCCTTGTCCACCCGCGCGAAGGCGGCCTCGGGAGAATCGGCCCGCGCCGCTCCCGCCAGGCACAGGATCAGCGCTCCATAGAAAGTTTTCATCGTCGTCCCCGTCACTGCCCGCCGAAGAGCCAGGCCACGCCGCCCTCGAAGCTCAACTTGCGCTCCACTTCCGTCAGCCCGCGCACCCGGCCCGCGTAGATCAATTCGCTCACCGCCGCCCGTACCATGAAGCGGTCGGTGACGAAGAGGCGTTCGCCCAGCGAGACGCGCCCTCCCGCGGCCCAGCGCCCCGACTCGGGCGAGGCGGCGTCCCGGGCGATCTGCTCGCGGACCAGCTCGGGCCCGGCGCTCAGGTAGGCGTCGAAGTGCAGCGTGCGCTCGCCGATCAGCGAGAGCTTGCCGTAGATGGGCGCCCAGCCC
Source organism: Deltaproteobacteria bacterium (assembly GCA_025350525.1). Taxonomy (GTDB): domain Bacteria; phylum Myxococcota; class Myxococcia; order Myxococcales; family 40CM-4-68-19; genus 40CM-4-68-19. The sequence continues at coordinate 1,692 of JANXXR010000662.1, read as the reverse complement.
AGCTCGGCGCCGGCCAGGAACTGCAGCTTGCCCGGCGTCGAGCGCAGCTTCTCCGCGGCGGGCGAGGAGCAGGCGGTGTCGCCGCACATCTGGATGGGCGCCGCCACCAGCGAGGTGGAGGCGATGGTGTGGGCCGAGATCGACCAGCGCTCGTCGAAGTGGCGCTCGACGCGGACGCCCGCGCCCAGCGTGCGCCAGAAGGGATCGCCCACCGAGACGGAGAGGATGGGCTGCACCTCGAGGAGGCCGCCGATGTGAAAGAGCTGCGCGGTCACCGGCGGCAGCGCGTTGGGCGCGCCGTACTGCTGCGAGGCGCCCGCGACCGGAGGAAGCTGCGCCACCGCGGCCGAAGCCTTGACCAGCTTGGGCTGGTCGGGGTTTTCCTCGGCGCGCACCGGCGCGGCTCCGAGGAGGAGCAGGGCGGCGAGAATCCGGATCACCGGCCACCTCCCAGGTAGAACGACACGCCGAGGAGCAGGTTCCAGAAGCCCATCGCCTTGGTCTGCGAGCGCCCGTCGACGACGAGGTGCTCGGCATAGAGGTTGCCGCCGACCCGCGCGGTGAGCGCGAAGGCGTCGCCCAGGAAGATGCGCTGGCCGATGCCGCCCGTCAGCGCGGGGCGGACGCCGTGGGTGGCGTCGGTCTCGGTGAGCGCGGCGCCGAGGCCGGCGTCGAGGAAAGTCTCGAAGTGGACGATGGCGTCGCCGGGCAGCGCCACCTTTCCATAGAGGGGCGCGATCGAGGCCAGCGCCATCAGCGCGCCGCGCTCCCGAGAGTCGAGGATGCGGGCGTGCAGTTCGCGCTTGGCGATGACCAGCTCCTCGGTCTGCCAGGTGGAGAGGCCGCTCACGTCGAGTCCCACCGACAGGCCCTCGCGCAGGTGCATCATGGCGCGCAGCCCCCCGCCCCAGCGCTGCAGATAAGGATCGGCGATGCTCATCGCGCCGTAGGGCAACAGCTCCAGCCGGTGCGCCTGGCGCAGCGGCCGCTTCTGCACCGCGGAGATGGTGTCGCCCGAAGCCTCATCGGGCTGCTGCGCGCGTGCAGCGCCAGAGAGGACGGAGGAGAGGATGACGCAAAGCAGCGGCAGGCGCATGGCGCCGCAAACATGGAGGTACCCATGCTGGCGGGCAACCCCTTGCATCCGGCGAAGTGAGAACCAAGTTTCCCCACGCCATGCCCGCCACCCGGACAGTCTTTCTGATGACACTTTTCCTGCTCGCCGGCTGCGCGCGCACCGATCTGGGCGCGCCCTGTCACCTGCAGGACGTGGCCGGCGCGGAGCTCTCGCAGCAGCCCGGGCGCCAGTACCTCTATCTGGGGTCGAGCGAGTGCCACAGCTTCACCTGCCTCGCCACCCCGGCGTCCCAGGGCGGGTACTGCTCGCAGACCTGCGCCGGCGCCGGCGCCGCCTGCCCTTCCGGCCTCACCTGCGCGCAGCTGGCGCTGGACGCGCAGTACCTCGATTCGATGAAGGCGCGCCTCACGCCCGCCAACTACCAGCAGCTCTTCGGACAGGTCGGCTCGAGCTGGTATTGCGTTCGCGGACACTGAGCTAAGCTGCGCCGGTGCGCCGCGTCCTCGCCGTCCTCATCTGTCTCGCGGCCTGTCACACCCAGGCCGCGCCGGTTGCATCGATGACACTTCCCCTGGGGGCTGTCCGCTTCGAGACGCCGCGCGGCCCCTGGGTGG
>JANXXR010000635.1 GCA_025350525.1 Deltaproteobacteria bacterium | reverse complement strand
TGGTGCTGGCCGGCTCCTCGGCAGGCTCGACGATCTCGCGCACAAGCCCTACCGTCTCGCGCAGCGCCGCCGCTGCCGACCCGACGTCGGCGCCTTCGAGGGCGCAGCGCCGCTGCAGCCGCGTGAGGAAGAGGAGGAAGCAGCGCTCGCTGTCGGTCTCGCCGCACAGCCCTGCGCGCAGCGCCGGCTCGATCTGCGCCTCCAGCTTTTCCCGCGCCGCCTCCCAGCCGGGCAGCGTCCCGTTGTGCGCGAACAGCCAGCGCCCGCGCTGGAAGGGGTGCGTGTTCTCCTCGCAGATGCGCCCGATGCTGGCCTTGCGGACGTGGGCCACCACCGTCTGGGCGGTGACGAACTGCGAGAGCTTCTCGAAGTCCTGATCGCCATGCGCAGGCGTCAGGCTGCGCACCACCCGCGGCGTGCCGGCCTCGTACCAGCCGAGGCCCCAGCCGTCGGGGTGCTCGAGGCTCTGCACGCGCAGGGCGTTGGCGCCGTGGAACAGTTCATGCGAGGCCCCGGACGGCGACCGCGTCCGCGAGCCGAAGAGTCGGCACATGGCCCCATCCTATAACTTTCTTTGGAACTGCTTTGCTTGCGTGGGAGGATGCCGCCCGATGCTGGCCGCACTGGCAGCGCTGGTCCTCGCGGCTGGCAACGCTCCTTCCGTCCACGACACCCGGCCGGTGGTGGCGCTCTTGCCGCTGCGCCCGCTCGGGGTCCCACCCGAGTTGGTCCACTCGCTCCAGGTGACGCTGCACAACGAGCTCGCCAACCTGCCGGAGGCCCGGCTGGCCAGCGACAAGGAGGTGGCCGACCAGCTCCACCACGAGACCGACTGCGAGGCCAAGATCACCTGCGCGGCGCTGGCGGCGGGGCGGGCCGGAGCGAGACAGCTGATCATGGGCACCGCCAGCCAGCTGGGCGACGCCTTCATGATCGACCTCAAGCTCATCGACGCGCGGACCGCGCAGGAGCTGCGGCGAACGACCCACCCGGTCTCCGGCTCGCAGGACGCGCTCATCGACGTGCTGCGCGAGGCGGTGGTGCAGCTGCTCGCGCCGGCGCGGTTCGTGGGCGCCATCCAGATCGACGTGCCGGGCGTTCCGGGCGCGCTCCTCTACCTCGACGGAAAGCTTGCCGGCACGACGCCCCTGGAGAAGCCCCTCGAGGGGCTTTCCCCCGGACCGCATACGCTGCGGGTGGTGGCCGAGGGGCGCGCGCAGGAGGCGAGCGCGTTCGTGGACGTGCGCTTCGGCGCCACCACCCGGGCGCGCATCGAGCTGCAGCCGATCCTCGCCACGGTGCCGACGCTGGCGCTGCCGGGGGCGAGCCCAACCGAGCCCGATCGCCGCAAGCCCTGGATGCGTCCGGTCGCCCTGACCGCGCTGGGGCTGGGCGCGGCCAGCGCGGTGGCGGCCATCGCCTTCCAGGCCAAGGCCTACGCGACGGCGGGCGACCTCAACCGGCGCGAGTCGCTGAACCAGCTGCAGCCCGGCGACGCGGCGGCGTTCCACGAGGTCCAGAGCGACACGCACCTCGCGCGCGGCTTCTACGTCACCTCCGCCATCCTGGCGGTGGCGGGAGCGGGCCTTTTGTATTGGGACCTGCGCGCGGGCGGATTCCATTTCTAGCCGGCGGCCGGGCGTCTTTCGAGCCTGGCTACTCGCGGAGCGGCCACACGGCGTGGCGGGCCTTAGCGGCCGCGGCGTCGGTGTGGGCAGGCTGGGCGCCGTTCTCCGCAGCGGCTGCCTTGGCTTCCAACTCGCTCTCGGCCACTACCTTGGCTGCGTCCGACCAGGCCGCATCTGCACCCGACCAGGCCGCGCCCGACCAGGCGGGCTCTGCCTTCGTCTTCCAGGTGGCCCGCGCGAGCCGGGTCTCGCCGGCAGCGGAGCGCACTCCCACCGAGAGCGTCCACTCCACCTCCGCGGCGCCGGGAGGGAAGAGCGGCAGCTGGTAGCGGCCCAGCGTCAGTCCGGGCGGCGCGTCCGGGACGAGGCGCTCCGGCATGTCGAGGCGCAGCGCGGGCTCGCCGCCGCCGTCCAGCCGGGCGATGACTTTTCCGGCGGCGTCGAAGAAGCGCAGCGAGAGGCCCTTGAAGACCAGCTGCACGCTGACCCGCTGCACCTGCTTGCCCGCCTCGGGCTCGTCGATCTGCGTCTCCTCGGGCGCGCCCCAGACCGCGACCTCGACCGCGAGGTGCGGCTGCGCCGAGGCGACCTTGCCGACCCGCAGCAGGTCGAGCCGCAGCCCTTGCGCCGCCGCCGTCTCGACCAGCTGCAGCCTGCCTTCGCGCCAAGAGGCCACCTGCGTCTCGGCCAGGTCGCGCCAGTCGCGCAGGTCGCCGCCGCGCACCCTGGGCGGGGGCGGCACGAAGGCGGCGGGCTCCTTGCGCAAGAGCGGAAAGCGGTTGCCGATCTCGGCCTGGTCCGCGAACCAGCCGCGCAGGAGCGCCCGCAGGTCGTCGCGGTAGCGGTCCTGGTCGGGCGCCGCCCGCACCACCGCCGCCCGCTGCACGAACTGGCTGCGCGCGTGCTCGAGGGCGAGCTTGTGCGCGGCGGAGTCGGCCTGGTCGGTGAAAGCCCGCGCGCCGAGGAGCAACAGGCCTGCTGCAAAGAGGATGGGCAGGGCAAACTTGAACAGGCGCATGAACTCTCCGTAAGGCGGCGCATCTTCGGCGCGCGGCAGGAAACCTGCCATCGGTCGGATGGCGTGCTAGCCTCCGGCAAGTTGTCGATCCGGAGGAACTCTTGAACCGGCGCGCCGCCCTGATCCTCTTTGCCGTTCTCGCCGCGGCCGGCTGCCGGCGGGCCACCAACGCTCCCGACGCCAACTACCAGCAGGCCTCGCGCCTCTACCAGCAGCTCTACGTTTCGCAGCTCGACGACGCCTACGGCGATCCGAAGATGGACGAAGTGGTCTCCCTGCTGCAGAAAGTGGATCCGGCCTCGCAGGACGCGGAGGCCGCCGCCGCCATGATCGGCGCCATCCAGCACGGGCGCGAAGAGCTGGCCAAGTCGCGCGCGGCCCGGGCGAAGAAATTCGACGCTGCGCAGGCTGCGGCAGTGGCGCCTCCGGTCGAGATCGACCCGCGGAAAATCCTCGCCCAGAACACGCCCGCCCCCGGGCCCGTCCAGGATCCCTATGGTCCCGGCGCGTCGCTGGCCGAGATCAACGCCGGCACCGGCGGCTGCCTGAGCAGCTACGAGCCCTTCCACGAAAACGGCACCGGCGTGAGCGGCACCGTCTACCGGCTGGTAGCGGGCGCGGGCTGCGCCGGCAAGCTGCCGGGCTACGTCGGGCAGGCGGTGCTGGTCGTCGACGGGCGCATCTACCGGCGCCTCGCCGATCCCAACCCTTCCGCCGTCAATTCGCCGCCGCCTGCTGCGCCGGTCGATGCGGGGCCGCCGCCGCAGGCCCAGGCGCCTGTCCGTCGGTCCGCGCCCGCCGCTGCGCCCGCCGATGCCGGCGAGCCTCAATACCAGATCGTGATCCCCGGGCTGCCGCAGCCCGGCGCGACGCCGCCTCCCGCTGAGCCGCCGCGATAGCGGACGGGCGCGGTCCCTGCTACACCACGCAGCCCGATGGCCGAGCTCTCCTATACGCTGCTGCGCCTGCTCCCCAAGAACACCTTCAGCCGCGCCGTGGGCGCCGCTTGCCGGGTCCGCGCGCCGGCGCCGGTGATGCGCGCGGCGATCCGGGCCTTCGCGAAGAAGTACGGCGTCGATGCCAGCGAGTCGGAGCGCCCCATCGACGAATACCCGACCTTCACCGAGTTCTTTACCCGCCGCCTGAAGCCGGGCGCGCGGGCGATAGCGCCGGGGGCGCTGTTGCCGGTGAGCGCGGTGGACGGCACCGTCGGCGAGCTGGGCGAGATCTCCCAGGGCCGCGCCTACCAGGCCAAGGGCAAAGAGTACACGCTGGCCGAGCTGATCGGCGGCCCCGACGCAGCCGCGGACGCCGCGCAGTTTGCCGGCGGCAGCTTCTGCACCATCTACCTCGCGCCTTACAACTATCACCGCATCCACGCGCCGCTGGGCGGCGAGATCACCGGATATGTGAACATGCCCGGTCAATTGTGGCCGGTGAATGCGGTCGGCGTGCGCAACGTCGAGAAGCTCTTCTGCGTCAACGAGCGGCTGACGACATTCTTGAGGACGCCGCGCGGGCCCTGCGCGGTGGTCGCGGTCGGCGCCACCAACGTCGGCCGCATCCGCGCCGTCTACGACGACGTGGTGACCAATGCCCGCCGCACCCGCAAGCCTGCGCGCAAGATCTTCCCGCAGCCGGTGCCGGTTGCCAAAGGCTCTGAGCTGGCCATCTTCGAGATGGGCTCCACCGTGGTGCTGCTCTTCGCGCCGGGCGTGAAGCTGTTGGCGCGCCTCTCGCCGGGGCTGCCGATCAAGCTGGGCGAGGCGCTGGCGGAGGAGGGGGCTTCGCCCGCGACGGGCGGAGCATCCCGATGAGCCAGAAGATCCGCGGCGTCAAAGGCACGCGCGACGTGCTGCCCACCGAGACCTATGTGAAGGACGACGACCCGTGGGTGCGGATCGCGCACTATCACCTGGTCGAGCAGGCGGCCCGCGACCTCTTTCCCTTGTATGGATATCGCGAGGCCCGCACGCCGGTCCTGGAGCGCACCGAACTGTTCGTGCGCGGCATCGGCGAGGTCACCGACATCGTCGGCAAGGAGATGTACACCTTCGACGACCACGGCGACCGCGTCTCGATGCGCCCCGAGAACACGGCGTCGTTGGTGCGGGCCTACGTCGAGCACAATGTCAGCCAGCTCGAGCCCGACACCAAGTGGTGGTACCTGGGGCCCATGTTCCGCCGCGAGCGGCAGCAGCGCGGGCGGTACCGGCAGTTCACCCAGATCGGCATCGAGGCCTTTGGCAGCGCGGGGCCGCGGGTGGACGCCGAGCAGATCGAGCTCCTCGACCGCTGGCTGCGGGCATTGGGAATTCCATTCGAGATGCATTTGAATTCATTGGGCGACGCCAATTGCCGCCCTCCATACCGGGCGGCCTTGCAGGCTTACCTGCGCGCGCGGGTGGACGACCTCTGCGAGGAATGCAAGAAACGGATCGAGACCAATCCCATCCGCGTGCTCGACTGCAAGAATCCCAAGTGCCAGGAGGTGGCGGCGGGGGCGCCGAAGCTCGTGCTGTGCGATCCCTGCAAGGCGCATTTCGATGGGCTGCAAAGTATCCTGACGGCTTTGAAAGTCTCCTTTGTCCTCGATGCAAAGCTGGTGCGCGGGCTCGATTACTATACCCGCACGGCATATGAGGCCATTGCCACCGAGGGATTGGGCGCGCAGAGCACGGTGGCGGGCGGCGGGCGGTACGACGGCCTGGTGCGCGAGCTGGGCGGCGGCGACGTGCCGGGCATCGGCTTCGCCGCGGGCGTCGAGCGGCTGGCGCTGATCGTCGCGCAGCAGGGCAAGGAGCGCGCGGTGCGGCCGGTGCTTTTCATCGCGCCCCTGGGCGACGCAGAGGCGGCCCGCGCCGACCAGCTGGCGCAGCAGTTGCGCGCTGCGGGCCTGGCCGCGGAGGTGAGCTTCCGCAAGTCGAACCCCGGCAACCAGCTCAAGCGCGCCGATGCGCTGGGCGCCCGCTTCGCGCTGGTGCTGGGCGATTTGGAGCTGCAGACCGACCGGGCCAGGCTCAAGGAATTGAAGACCGGCGCCCAGCACGAGGTCTCGCTCGCCGGGCTCTTGCCGGCGCTGCAGAAGCTGCTCGAGGAGAGTCCATGATCCGCCTGCTCTTGCCTTCGCTGCTGGTCTTTGCCTCGGTCGCCGCCATGGCGCGGACGCCGCGCTTCCTCGGGCCGCCGGTGAAGAAGCCCGCCGACGCCGGCCCGCCGGAGAATCCCGACGCAGGCAAAGCCGACGCCGGGGTCGAGCCGCACGGCAAGGCCGACCCGCCGGTGCTCAACGCCGGAGACGACGCGCCCATGTTCGCCGGGCTCCTCCACAACCCCGAGAGCGCGGGCGCTTCGCGCGTCGATCTCTCCAGCCTGGTGGGCAGCGAGGCCGACGCCGATCAGGCGGCCAAGGCGGTCCTGATCAGCTTCTTCGCCACCTGGTGCAAGCCCTGCAAGAAGGAGATGCCGTTTTTGCAGCAGCTCTCCACCGAATACCGGGAGAAGGGCCTGCGGGTGATGTCGGTGGCCATCGACAAGGACGAGTCGCTCTGGCCGCAGATCGCCGAACTCGTCAAGCTGAACCACGTCACCTATCCGGTGGTGAAGGACCGCTACAACCTGATCGCGCGGCAGTACCTGGGCGACAAGACGGCGCTGCCCTCGGTCTTCATCATCAACAAGGAAGGGAAGGTCGCCCTGGTGAAGCAGGGCTATCCCGACGACGCCGCCCGGTTCCTGCGCGCCGAGGTGGAGAAGGCGCTGCAATGATCCTCGCCCTCATGCTGCTCCTGGCGCAGGTGGACGCGCCCGAATCACACGACCTGTGCACGGTGGTGAAGAGCGTGGTGCGCACCTCCGTCGACGGCTTCAAGGCCATCAAGGGCGCGAAGCACGAGGACAAGCCCAAGCTCACCGCCTGGACGGCGCCGGTGAAGCTGCCCGGATCCACCGAGTGCAAGGTCATCGAATACAAGGACGGATCGGCGCCCTTCTACGGCTGCCTGATGCACGCCACCTCCTGCAAGCTGACCGAGGTGAAGTTCCTCGCGCTGGTTAAAGACGTGGCCACCTGCCTCGACGCGGCGCCCAAATTGGAGGACGACGGGAAGAAGCGCACGGCGCGCCTGCACAAGGGCGGCGTGCCGGTCCGGGCGACGTTCACGCGCGGGGCCGAGTGCGAGTTCAAGTTCTTCGTCGAACCGCTTAAGAATTAAAGCGCACCACGGAGGCGCGGAGGGCACGGAGAAAAGCCTTTGGTGCGTTCGAAGCACGAGCGCCCGCCCGAGCAAAGGCGCCCGCCTCCGCGCCTTTAAACAAAAACCTCCGTGCCCTCCGTGCCTCCGTGGTGCGCTTTTGCTTTGGGGAACTATTTCTTGCTGGTTTCGCGGAGGCGCCGGGTGAGGACCTTCATCACGCCCATGGCGATCTCCGGGCGCTCGGAGAGGATGTCGCGGAAGTCATCCCGCCCAATCTTGAGGCAGACCGCGTCCTCGATGGCGGTGACGCTGGCCGAGCGCGGCTCCGAATCCAGCACCGCCATCTCCCCGAAGACGTCGCGGATGCCCAGCCGCACCAGCTCCTTGTCGCCCTTGTGCACCTTCACCTTTCCCTCGACGATGAGGTAGAGCGCGTCGCCGGGCTCGCCCTCGCCGAAGACCTGGTCGCCCGACGCGAGCGGCTGCTCCTCGGCGATCTCGGCGATCTGCGCCAGCTCTTCCGACGGCAGCGCGCGGAAGAGGTCGATGGACTTGAGGAAGAGGACCTTCTCGACGGTCGAGATCATGCGGTGGCCCTGGGCCGCTGCAGCAGCACCTGCACGGTGTGGGCGACCGAGGCGGCGGGATCCTTGGCGAGCGGGCCGAGCAGGCGCGGCGCCTCGGCGGGGCTGCCGTGCGCGATGGCCAGGGCGGCGGCCTCGCGCAGCGCCGGCGCGGGCGAGCGCAGCGCCAGCTGGAGCGCGGGGAAGAGCGGCCCGAGCGCGATGCCCTTCTCGTCGAGGGCCCAGCGCGCGGTGCAGGCAGCGACCCAGAGCCCCGACTCGGCGGAGATCAGCGCCGAGACCAGCTCGGGCGCGAGGCGCGGGTCGGCCAGCACCTGGTCTCCGCGGCGCTTCATCTCGTCGAGGGCGGCCATCACCAGCCGCTTCCACGGCTCGGGCAGCGCGTTGTCCAGCACCTCGATGGCGTTGCCCCGCGCCGCCTGTGATTCGGAGCGCAGGTTCTCGGCCACCACGTCGAGGCGCACCTCGGGCAGCAGCACCTCGAGCAGCAGGAGCGCCTGCAGCAGGCGCGCGTCGCGCTCCTCGAGCAGGGCCACCCCCAGCAGCTCCGACGGCGTCTTGGGCGCCTGGCCGGGCAAGGGCAAGGAGAGCGAGAGCTTCTTCAAGGTGCCGAGGGCGAGGCGCGCGCCGCCCAGCTCGGCATTGACCGCCCGCTCCACCTTGGCGTGATCGAGGCCCATCCCGCGCTGCCGGCGGGTGATCCGCGAGAGCCCGCGCGCCGCCGCCTTGCGCACCGCCGAGTCTCGCGCGGTGAGGGAGTTGAGCAGCGCGTCGGCGGCCTCGCGGGTGCCGAGCCGCTGCAGCACCAGCGCCACGCCGCGCCGGCAGTCGACGTGCACCGACTCGTCGAGCAGCACCGCGTGGAGCTGCGCCTCGATGCCCGGCCCGAAGGCGGCCAGCGCCGAGGCCGCCTCCAGCGCGGTCTCGCGGCGCTGGAACTGCTCGATGAGCGCCGGAATCAGCTCCGGAGTCCGCAGCTTGCCGGCGGCGGCGATGGCGCGGCGGCGGACCATCGCATCCGGATCGCGCAGGAAGGCGAGCAGCGGGCGGAAGAAGCCGCGCACGCCGATGTTGCCCAGCGCGTCGGCGGCGGCGGCGCGGTCGCGCGGGTCCTCGGCGGCGAGGAGCTGCTTGAGGGGTTCGGCGGCGGCGAGCACGCCGTCGAGGCCGGCGTGGCGGATGAGCGCGACGGCGGCGGCGGCGCGGACCACGGCCTCGGGAGCATTGGCGATCTCGAGGAAGGGCAGCACCGTCGGCACCGCCGCCTCCTGCTCGATGGCGCAGACCGCTCCCAGCGCGGCGGCCCGCACCTCCGGGATGGGATCCTGGAGCAGCGCGCGCATCTCGGCTAGCGCCTCCGCCTTCTTCTGCTCTCCCAGCTGGCCCAGCGCGGCGGCGCGGATGCCCGCGTCCTCGTGTTTGAGGAGCGCGCGCAGCTCGGCCAGAAAATCGATGTTCTGCGCGTGCTGCTGCACCAGCGTGAGCGCGTGCAGCACGGTGGCGGCGTCGCCCTTGAGCGCGGTGCGCAGCGCGTTGAGCGTCGCCTCGTTGACCCCGGCGAAGGCGGTGCCCGAGAGGTCGAGGTGGCGCCGCTCCAGCGACTCGACCAGGCAGCGCACGTACTCGGCGCGCGCCCGCACCAGCAGCATGATCCAGAGCGAGACCAGCAGCACCACGCCCACCGTCAGGAGCCGCCCCGACCCGCCCCACTGCTTGTAGAAGAGCAGCACCGCGCCGGTGAGCGCGATGGCGGTGGGCTTCAAGATGCCGTCGATGAAGGCCTTGGCCCGCCCGCGCACGTGCGCCTGCACCGGCACGTAGAGCAGCTGCATCGAGGCGTCGTTGATGGTGTAGCGGAAGATGGTGTCGGAGCCTTTGGCCAGCGAGCTGACGAAGAGGCCGGGGGTGGCCATGGCCGCCGCCGAGGTGGAGCCCAGAGCGAGGCCCACCGGCAGCGGCAGCAGGGAGGCGAGGATGCCGTAGCGCTCGAGGACGCGGCCGGTGATCCAGATCTGCACGCCCAGCGCCACGCCGCCGCAGATGCCATAGAAGCGGCCGAAGTAGCCGGCCAGCTCGTTCTGGTTGAGCACCGTCGCCGCCGAGAGCTTGAACTGGAAGTCGACGATGGTGACCGCCGCCGCGCTGACGCCGCCGATGAGCGCGACGATGGTGAGGTGGCGGTTTCCCAGAAACGACAGCCCCGCGCGGGAGAGCAGCGGCGCCTTGTGCACGGGCTGGGCGCGGCGGGCGATGCCCTGCGGGGAGCTGGCGTACCTGGCGCCGGCGCGGGCCAAAAGCGCGCAGAGGACCAGCTGGCCGACCATCAGCCAGAGGAGGTTCTGCGCGCCGAGGGTCTGCGCGTACCTGCCGACCAGCAGGCCGAAGACGACGTTGGCCAGCGTGCCGCCGCCGCCGATGAGGCCGAAGAGCCGCTTGGCCTCGCGGGCGTGGAAGACGTCGTTGGCCATGGTCCAGAACTGGATCACCACCAGCGAGCCCATCGCCTCGACGAAGATGTAGAGGGCGGCGTAGACCCAGTCGCTGCTGTTCAGGGTGAGCAGCGACCAGAAGCCCGCGCAGAGGGCGGCGCAGCCCAGCGCGCTGGCGGCGTTGAGCGGCCCGCGCGGCACCTTGTCGGCGAAGCGCGCGTAGATGTACGAGACCAGCACGATGGCGACCGACGAGTAGACGTACATGCCGGCGAGGCCCTGCGCGGCGCCGCCGTGCTTGACCCGCTCGGAGAGATAGAGGGCGTCGCGGACCGAGCGCCCCACCACCACGGCGCCGATGGCGTTGGCCGCGTAGGCGGCCATGAGCGCCACCCGTTGCTGCTCTCCCGGACGGATGCGCAGGCCGGCTTCGAGCGCCCGTTCGAACCTGGTGGACATGGACCGGCAAGAGTACACGGGGGGGGACGGAAATTCCTAGGGCGATCCGACGGGGACACGATTGCACTCCGGACCGGGAGGAGTGCAATCCGGACCGTTCATTGGATCGTGTCCCCCGAGTTTCCGGGTGGCTCTAAAAGACGCCGCCGAGGGCTGCGTAGCAGTCGAGGATGGCGAGCGGCGAGTTCTCGAGGCCCCGGGCGCAGCCGAGGCGCAGGTCGGCGGGGAGGATCCAGCCCAGCACCACCTCGGCGCGCAGCTCGGCGCCGGCGCTGCCGTGCAGGCTGAAGGAGTTGCGCGGGTTGGTGCCGCCGACGGTGAAGGCGTCGCCCAGGTCGGTGAAGACTGCGCCGTGCAGGCGGCGCAGGTAGAAGGGCAGGGTCCAGGCGCCCGCCTCCACGTCCCAGATGGGGAAGCGGTACTCGGCGGTGCCCAGCGCATAGGCGTTGCCGGAGAAGGCGTCGCTGGCGAAGCCGCGCAGGATCCGCACCGGCGCGTTGGCGGGGTTGAGGATGCTGGTGAAGCTGTTGCCCTGCTGGAAGCCGCCCAGAAAATAGAGGTGGCGGTTGGAGAGGTCGCCGCGCGAGATGCCCAGCGATCCGCGCAGCGCCAGCGCATGGTGCCAGGGCGTGCCGTGCGACGACCAGGGCAGCGCCAGGAAGCGCGAGAGCGAGGTCGAGAGCTGCCAGAACGAGTAGCTGCTGCCCAGCGCCGGATCCGAGAGCCGCAGCGAGACCGAGAACCGTTGGCCCTGCTCGGCGGAGATGCTGCGCACGAAGCGGAAAGCGTCGGAGTAGAGATAGCTCAAGGTGAGAGCGGCCAGCCGCCCCGAGTCGGTGCCGACGCCGAAGGGGTCTGCGTACACCGAGAGGCGGAAGAACTCGTACACGAGCGAGAGCTTCTGGCTGCGCTCCACCTGCGAGAAGTAGAAGCTGGCCGAGAGCGAGCCGCCCAGGGAGTGCTCGTAGTAGTAGCCGCCGCGCAGACCCGCGGCGGTGCCGAGGTCGCGGCTCAATTCAATCTGGAGATCCGGATAGAATGAATGATTGATGTAATAGGCGTCGAACCCGGTGGTGCGGCCGCCGAAGCTCCACCAGGCGGTGGCGGCGTACTCGTGGCGATCGACGGCGTCATAGCCGCCGGTGAGCCAGCCCAGGGTGGTGCCGAGCGCGTCGGCGTTGGCGTAGGGGAGCCAGAAGTGCGGGCGCAGCGTCGGCCAGGCGGAGTAGGGGTGCGCCGGGTACAGCTCCTCCTCGGGCAGCGCCGTCGGCGCGGGGCGCTCTTCGGCGATGGGCCTCGCGGTCACCGGACGCCAGGCGGATTCGTCGAGCGCGATGCGGCCCAGGTCGTAGCCGCGCGATCCGTAGGTGACGAGCGCGAGCTGGGTTCCGTCGGGCGACGGCTGCGGGTCGAAGGCGCCGAAGACGACGTTGGTGACCTGGCGCAGGTCGCCGGGGCGCCAGGCGTAGATGTCGTAGATGCCGGTGCGGTCGCTGGCGAAGAGCAGCCACTTGCCGTCGGGCGTCCAGGCGGGGTCGCGGTCGAGGGCGCGGTCGTGGGTGACGTCTTCGACCTGCGCGCCGTCGCGGGAGACGATGCGCAGATCCCAGGCGCCGTCGCGGTGGTGGAGGAAGGCGAGGCGCTTGCCGTCGGGAGACCAGCGGGGACTGTCGAGCGGTTCGCCCGCGGGATCCTCGAAGATGATCCGCGGCTCGGTGGCGCCGGGCGCAAGCTCGGCGATGGCGGTGTTGCCGCCGGGCCGGCGCCAGAGGAAGGCGAGGCTGCCGTCGGGGGCGAGGTCGGGGCCGCGGGCGCGCAGGCCGCGGGTGAGGCGCTGGCCGTCGCCGGTCGCGGGATCGACGGAATAGAGATCCTGCAGGGTCTCGAACTCCTGGAAGTACTGCTTGCGCGCATAGACGACGCGGCCGTCGGGAGCGACGGCGAGGTTGTCGTCGCCGGCGCCGTCCGAGTAGAGGACCGCTACCCGGCGGTCGCCGGGGCGGACGCTGTCGCGCACGGACGCCATTGCGTCGCAGCAGCGGCCGGGCTGCAGCGCGCGGATCTCCGGCAGCCGGTGCGGGCCCGAGGAGGCGTAGTAGAGCGTCTTGCCGTCGGGGCTCCAGCGCGGCGTGCGGATCCATTCGCCCAGCCGGGTGAGCGGCTCCACCCGCGACTCGCCGGCCGCCCGGACTTGCTCGCGCAGCCGGGCCGCGCGCGCGGTCTCGGCCTCGCCGAACTCCTGGTAGAGATCGAGATACGACTCGCCCAGCACCCGCCCGGCGCTGAAGTTGAGGCCGAAGGGAATGGCGCGCCCGGCAAAGTCGTGGCTCAGATCGCGCAGGGCGCCCAGGCCGTACTGGTCGCGGATCCACTCGAGGAAGCGCGAGCCCACCGTGTACTGCCCGAAGCCGCGCGGCCACTTCAGGGGGAGGTTGGAGAGCTGATCGATTGCGGGGAGGCCGCCCTCCAGCACCTCGGCGCGGACCACCATGTCCTCTTCCGACGAGCGGATGCGGCCGGCGCCGCTCACCTCGCTCTCGGCGAAGGTGGCGATGCCCTCGATGAACCAGAGGGGCTGCCCGCCGTTGGTGATCCAGAGCTTGCCGAAGATGCTGTTGACGGCCTGCGGCAGCCCCAGCACCGTGTCGAGGTGGAGGATGTGCGTGTACTCGTGGCTGATCAGCTCGTAGACGTTGTCGTCGAAGTCAGCCAGCGTCGAGCGGGAGTCGGGCGGGGCGGCATAGGCGTGAATCAGATTATATAAGACGGGGGTGGCATTTCCATTGGCGAAGTCGGTGTCGTCCTGGACCACGATCTGGGTGCGCTCCGCGGGCTCGTGGTCGAGGAGCGGGACCAGCCGCCGGTGCGACAGCTCGGCGGCCCGGGCCGCCTTCTGGGCATAGAGATACATGCCTTGGTGGTAATGAATTTCGAAATGGGGAGTGTCGAGGGTCTCCCAGACAAACCGCGGATCCAGCGCCATTGCGGGGCCCGCGAAAAGAAAAAGCAAAAGCCAAAGCGCACCACGGAGGCACGGAGGGCACAGAGGTTTTTGGTGTTTGCAGAAACCACCACCGCGGGGGCGCGGAGGGCACCGAGGTTTCTGGTGCTTGCGGAAACCACCACCGCGGGGGCGCGTCGCCTCGGTCCCAACCGCTGTTCTCTCCGTGCTCTCTGTGCCTCCGTGGTGCGCTTTTGCTTTTTTCACGCGCTGCGGAGCTCGGACTTGCGGGCCGCCGGCACGCCGGCGAAGAACTTCTCGAAGCGCAGCGTCAGCAGCTCCGGCTGCTCGATGGGCGCTACGTGCGTCCCGCCCGGCACCGTCAAGAGCTCCGCGCCGGGGATGCGGTCGTGCATCTCCTCCGAGAGCCAGTAGGGCGTGAAGGTGTCCGCGGTCCCGGCGACCACCAGCGTCGGCACCTTCACCTCGGGCAAGTGATCGAAGGCGGTGTGCTCGCTGGCGTGCTTGAGCATCCCCAGAAAGAGCCGCGGGTCCATCGACGACAGGTGCCGGAAGTAGGGCGTGAAGTCCTCCCGGTGCACCAGCTTGCCGTTCACTTCCAGATGGGTGGCGATCTGGTAGGCGAGCTCGCCGCCGGCGGCGAACTTCCAGATCAGGTCGGTGGCCTGCGGATACTTCTCCGCCGCCGCCAGCATGGCCGGGAAGATGATCTTGAGCGCCTTCGAATCATGGAAGGTGTCGAGCGGCAGCCCGTGAGAGCCGCAGATCAGCACCAGCGCCAGCACGTGCTCCGGGTGGCGCCGGTGGTACTCGAGCGCCACCTGCACGCCCATCGAGTGGCCGAGGAAGATGGCCGCTTCAGTTGAAGTCGCGCGCAGCACCGCCTGCAGATCGGAGGAGAGGTCGTCGAAGCCCACGTGCGAGCGGTCCTCGGGAATGCCGCTGCGCCCGTGCCCGCGGTAGTGCCAGCGGACGATGCGGTGGGTGGCGGCGAAGTCGCGCACCAGGTACTTCCAGGCGAAGCCGTCGCAGCCGATGCCGTCGCAGCAGAGCAGGGTGGGCCCGCCCTGGCCCACCACCGAATAGTGGATGCGGGTCCCGTCCGCTCCCTCGGTGAAGCCCGACTCCGCGCTGTACAGCTCTTTGCTCATGCGGCGATGGTAGCGCATGTCTATGCTGGAAGCTCAACCGTCGGGGCATTAGTATCCGCCGACATGCAAGACGACGGGCACGACCACCACGACCACGGGCACGACCACGCGGGCCCGTTGCGCGAAGGCGAGCAGCGGCGCCTGCTCCTGGCGCTGGGCGTGGCGCTTCTGGCCATGGTGGCCGAGGGTCTGGGCGGCTGGTTCTCCAACAGCCTCGCGCTGCTCTCCGACGCCGGGCACATGCTGGCGGACGCGGGCGCCATCGGGCTCTCGCTCTTCGCCTTGCGCATCGGCGCCCGGCCGGCGGACGCCAAGCGCACCTACGGCTATTACCGCCTCGAGATCCTGGCCGCGCTCTTCAACGGCGCCTTGCTCCTGGTCATCGCGGCCGGCATCGCCGTCGAAGGCTACCAGCGCCTCCTCCACCCGCAGCCGGTGCAGGTGGCCACGGTGGTGTGGCTGGCCTGCTTCGGCATCGCGCTCAACGCCGCCGGCATGTGGATCACGCACGGGGGCCAGCACTCGAGCATGAACCTGCGCTCGACCTTCCTGCACCTCGCGGGCGACCTGCTCAACTCGGTCGGCGTCCTGCTCTCCGCGGCCATCATCCACTTCACCGGCCAGCTCGCGGCCGATCCGATCATCAGCTTCCTCATCGCCGGCACCATCGTCTGGAGCGCCATCCGCCTCTGCCGCGAGGCGGTCGACGTGCTCCTCGAGGGCGCGCCGGGTCACATCCCGGTGAGCGAAGTCTCGGGAGCGCTGGAAGGCGTGGCCGGAGTCACCGCCGTCCACGACCTGCACGTCTGGACCATCACCAGCGGCATGGTGGCCTTGAGCGCCCACATCGTCGTCGCCTGCGAGGGGCCCGACTGCCGGACCCACGACCAGATCCTCACCGACGCCAAGGCGGTGCTGCGCGACAAGTTCCGCATCGAGCACACCACCATCCAGTTCGAGAGCGAGAGCTACAAACACGACGAGCTCGTTCACTGATGACGCCCGATCAGTACACGGCTGCCTGGACGCGCCGGCCGTCGAGCGCGGTGGCCAGGCTCGGCCAGCGGCGGCTGCTGGTGCTGAGCGCCGCCGATCTGCTGGCTGCCGCCGCTGCCGAGGGCACGCTGC
>JANXXR010000634.1 GCA_025350525.1 Deltaproteobacteria bacterium | reverse complement strand
CTTCGGCGCGAGCGGGTTCTACGCCGACGAGCCGTGGTCGGAGCACCACCAGGGCCTCGACTCGGTGCGGGCCTACTATTCCGACCTGCTGCGGGCGGCGCCCGACTTCCACATCGACGTGCAGCGCCGGCACTCCACCGACGAGGCCGTGGTGCTCGAGGTCCGGCTGAGCGGCACGCACCAGGGAAAATGGCGCGGCATGCCCGCGACCGGCCGCCGGTTCGACTTCCCGCTCTGCGCCGTCTTCACCTTCGACGATCAGGACCGGCTCGCCGGCGAGCGCATCTACTACGACCGGGCAACGGTGCTGAAGCAGATCGGAGTCATGTCCGAGCCGACCAGCTTCCGGGGACAGATCGGGGCCCTCCTGCTGCACCCGATCAACGTCGTCTCGGCGCTGCTCGGCATCCGGCGAAGCGGCTGATTCTCGACGGCCAGCCCCCAAGCTCGTCACCCGAAGCCCCCCTCCCATGTTGCCGGGGCCCCGAAAAAAATTATTTTTTTCGGGCTCCGGAGGATGTCAGACCCGGTTGGTAGGGTTCGGATCATGAATGAAGAGACTGTCAGCGCGTCGCATTTCCGGGTGCACTTCAAGGACATCGCCAACGCCGTCGCGCGCGGAGAGCAGGCGTGCACGGTGGAGCGGCACGGGCTTCCCATGGTGGTGGTCGTCAGCCTCGAGGACGCGGAGTTTCTTCGCCAGCACAAGTGGGGAAAGGCTGCGGCCCCTGCAGAGAAGTCCCAGGCCGAGAGGATCACGCTGAACCACCCGGACTCGATGCCCCTCGAGTTGCTCGAGGAGGCCTACGGACTGACCGAGGGCAGTACGGACTTCGAGATCCAGGCCTGGCGGTTCAAGGCGTACTACTCGATCGAGAGCCGGACCGGAAAATTCCCGGCGCGGCCGTTTGGTCCTTCAGGTTAGCGCTGGCCGACCGGCCCGGACCTAGCGCTGCAGCGCCACAGACCCGCGCACCACCGCGCCGTCGCAGCTGCGGCCGTCGCGCTCCACGTAGAAGTGGTCGCCCACCACCGTGACCGAGAGCCGGCAGCGGCGGGCTTCGTTCCGCGCCAGCTCGGTGGTGAGCGCCGGGTCGACAGCCAAGAGCTCCACGCGCCCCAGCCGCGAGAGGCCCTCCGACTGCGCGGCGGCGAGGAAGGCCTCGAGGCGCCGCGGCGACTCGAAGAAGACGGCCACCCGCGCCCGCGCGTTCTGGTCGGCCACCTTCTGCACCCGCGCGGGCTCCGCCTTGCCCGCGCGGATCCAGAGCGAGAGCTCCCCCGTCAGGTCGCGCTCCTCCAGGTCGGGCGCGTCGGGGTCGCTCAGCCCCGCGCCGAAGGCCAGCCGCTCTTCGTGGAACCAGCAGAAGGCGAGCAGTCGCAAGAAGACGCGCTCCAGCGTCTCGGAGGGGTGCCGCGCCGTCCTCACTTCAAGGCGCGCGTCGAGGCCCCGGTCCACGTGCGCGAGCGCGACGTCGAAGTCGTAGAGGATGGGCGCCTGGGACATCGCCGGGTTCTGCGGCCAATTTCCCCAGTCGTCAAGGAGGCGGCCGGCTGCTTCAGGACCTCTCGTTAACACAGCGGGCCTGGGGGGGTCGCGAAGCCGCCCGAAAAGCTGCATCATGAGAATCGCGGCGACCTCGCCGCCAAGGAGCGTTCGATGGCGACCGGGATCGTGAAGTGGTTCAACGATGCGAAGGGCTTCGGCTTCATTACGCCTGACGGCGGCGGCAAGGATGTCTTCGTTCATCACACCGCCATCCAGGCGGAGGGCTTCCGCAGCCTCGCCGAGGGCCAGAAGGTCGAGTTCGAGGTCACCGAGGGCCCCAAGGGACCCCAGGCGGCCAACGTGCGTAAGGCCGGCTGACGCGCGCGCGCCGGCAGTTCCCGGCGCAGCTTGACGGGGCACACGCCATGAGCCAGCCTCCGCGCTTCGCAGCGGAGGCCGTATGAAGCTCGACGTGAACGGGGCGGTGCGCGAGGTGGACGCCCCGGAGGAGATGCCGCTCCTCTGGGTGCTGCGGGATCTCATGGGGTTTACCGGCGTCAAGTTCGGCTGCGGGATGGCCCAGTGCGGCGCCTGCACCGTGCATCTGGACGGCGCCGCCACCCGCTCCTGCGTGCTGGCCGGCCGCAAGGTGACCACCATCGAAGGCCTCTCCGCCGATGGCTCGCACCCCGTGCAGCAGGCGTGGACTGAGGTGGACGTGGTCCAGTCGGCTATTGCCAGTCGGGGCAGATCATGTCCGCCGCCGCGCTGCTCGCGGCCAACTCCAGCCCCACCGACTCCGACATCGACGCGGCCATGGCCGGCAACATCTGCCGCTGCGGCACCTACCAGCGCGTCCGCGAGGCCGTGCACAAGGCGGCGGCGCAGCTGCGGAGGGCCGGGCGATGAGCGGACTTTCCAGGCGGGGCTTTCTCCAGTCGTCGGCGATCACGGCCGGCGGGCTCATCGTTGCCTTCCATGTTCCCAGGAAGGCGCGGGCGGCAGCAGGGCCAAAGGCGAAGCCGATGCCCGCGCCCAACGCCTTCGTGCGCATCGCTCCCGACGAATCGGTGACCGTGCTCCTCGCGCATTCCGAGATGGGCCAGGGCATTTGGACCGGCCTCGCCATGATGATCGCCGAGGAGCTGGAGTGCGACTGGTCGCGCGTCCGCGTCGAGCACGCTCCCGCCGCGCCCGCCTACGCGCACACGGCCTTCGGCCTCCAGATGACCGGCGGCTCCAGCACCACCTGGTCGGAGTTCGAGCGCTACCGCACGGTGGGCGCGCTCGCCCGCGAGATGCTGGTTGAGGCCGCCGGCCAGCGCTGGAAGGTCGATGCGAAGAAGCTGCGCGCCGAGCATGGCTTCGTCCTGCACGGCAAGCAGAAGCTCTCCTACGGGCAGCTCGCCGAGGCGGCGCAGCAGCTGACACCGCCCGCCTCGGTCAAGCTCAAGGACCCGAAGGACTGGAAGCTCATCGGCAAGCCCACCCGCCGTCTCGACGGGCCGGAGAAGGTCAACGGCACGGCGAAGTTCGGCATCGACGTGCAGTTCCCCGGCCTGCGCGCCGCGCTGGTCCTGCGCTCGCCGGTCTTCGGCGGCAAGGTGAAGTCGTTCGACGCCAACAAGGCTAAGGCCGTGCCCGGCGTCGAGCAGGTGGTGCAGGTTCCCTCCGGCGTCGCGGTGGTGGCGAACAACTTCTGGAGCGCCAAGGTGGGCCGCGACGCGCTGCAGGTGGACTGGGATCCGGGGCCCGGCGCCCAGCTCGATTCCGCCAAGCTCGAGGCCAGCTACCGCGCGCTGGCCAGGACGGCGGGCGCCGTCGCGCTGGACAAAGGCGACTGCGACGCCGCGCTGGCGGCATCGGGCAAGCGGCTGGAGGCGGAGTACGCGGTTCCCTTCCTCGCCCACGCGCCGATGGAGCCGCTCAACTGCACCGTCAAGCTCTCGGCCGACAGCTGCGAGATCTGGACCGGCACGCAGTTCCAGACGGTGGACCAGGGCGCCGCCGCGAAAGTCGCCGGCCTCAAGCCCGAGCAGGTCACCATCCACACCACCTTCCTCGGCGGCGGCTTCGGCCGGCGCGCCAACCCGGCGTCGGACTTCGTCATCGAGGCGGTGCAGGTGGCCAAGGCCGCCGGCGTCCCGGTGAAGGTCGTCTGGACCCGCGAGGACGACATCCGCGGCGGCTACTACCGCCCCATGTTCGTGCACCGCATCGAGGCGGGGCTCGACGCCAAGGGCGCGCCCTCGGCGTGGAAGCAGACGGTGGTGGGGCAGTCGATCCTGGCCGGCACTCCCTTCGAGGCCTTCATGGTCAAGAACGGAATCGACGCCACCTCGGTGGAGGGAGTGGTCGACTCGCCGTACCTGGGGGGCATCGCCGCGCGCAAGGTGATGCTGCACTCGCCGCGTCATTAAGTGCCGGTGCTCTGGTGGCGGTCGGTCGGCAACACGCACACCGCCTTCGCCATGGAGAGCATGATCGACGAGCTGGCCCACGCCGTCGGGCGCGACCCGCTCGACTATCGCCTGGCGCTGCTCAAGGACAGCCCGCGCCACCTGCGCGCGCTGCAGCTCGCCGCGCAGAAGGCGGGCTGGGGGACGCCGCTGCCCAAAGTCCGCGCCCGCGGGCTGGCGGTGCACGAGTCGTTCGGCAGCATCATCGCCCAGGTGGCCGAGGTCGCGGTCGAGGACAACCAGATCCGCGTCCACAAGGTCACCTGCGCGGTGGACTGCGGGCAGGTGGTCAACCCGCTCGGCCTCGAGGCGCAGGTGCAGGGCAGCGTCGCCTACGGGCTCTCGGCGGTGCTGCGCAGCGAGCTGACCCTCAAGGACGGCCGCGTCGAGCAGAGCAACTTCCACGACTACGAGGTGCTGCGCCTGCACCAGATGCCGGAGGTCGCGGTGCACCTCATCCCCAGCGACGCCAAGATGGGCGGCATCGGCGAGCCGGCCACCGCGCCCGTCAGCGCCGCCGTGGCCAACGCCGTCTTTGCCCTGACCGGGCAGCGCCTCCGCTCGCTGCCGCTGCGCCTCGCAGTCTAAGGACGACGCCATGGTCCGCTCGCTCTCTTGCAGCGCGCTCTTGGTCTTCCTCGCTTCCTGCTCGCACGCCGCCTCGCCCGCGCCCGCTACCGTGGCAAGGACGGCGGAGCCGGCGCGCGATCCGGTCTCCTCCTTCCAGACGGTGCGGACGGTCCTGCAGAGCCCGCGCTGCGTGAACTGCCACCCGGCAGGCGACGCGCCGACAGCCACGTGCACCACCAGAACATCCAGCGCGGGCCCGACGGTCACGGGCCCAAGGGACTCTCCTGCGCGACCTGCCACGGAAGGGAAAATCCACCCGCGAGCTTCGGCGCCCACCAGCCGCCGGGCGTCTCCGAAGGCTGGCACCTTCCCGCAGCCGACATGCCCCTCGTCTTCGCGGGGCTGGGCTCGCGCGCGCTCTGCGAGCAGCTCAAGGATCCGAAGCGCAACGGCAACAAGAGCATGCAGGCGCTGGTCGAGCACGTCGAGAAGGCGCCGCTGGTGCTCTGGGGCTGGTCGCCGGGCTACGCGCGCAAGCCGGTCTCGATTCCGCACGCCGAGTTCATGGCCGCGTTCAAGACCTGGGTAAGCGCCGGCGGCCCCTGCCCGGCGGATTGAATGGGCAGCGCGCCGGCCAGCCGCGCGCCTAGCCCAGCGCCGCCAAGCGCTCCGCCACCAGGTTGCGCATGGCCGCCACCTCGAAGGGCTTCTGCACGTGCGGGACGCCCACCGTCTCGATGAAGTTCTGCGCGCGGGCGGTGAAGGCGCCGCCGGTGAGGAAGAGCATCCGCCTGGCCTGATCGGGAAACTCGCGCAACAGCGCCGCGTGCAGATCCATCCCCGTCATCTGCGGCATCATCAGGTCGCAGATGATGACGTGGAACCGCTCGCCGCCGCGGATCCGCTCCAGCGCCTCGGCGGCCGAGGTCACCGCCGTGAACTGGTGCGCCTTGAGCGTGTGCTTGAGCACGGTCCCGATCTGCGGCTCGTCGTCGATGGCGAGGATGCGGCTGCCCTGGACCGCGGGGTCCGCCAGCGTCCGTCCCGGCGCGGGCCGCTCGGCGGTGCCGGGCGCGATGGGCAGCGCCACCCGGAAGGTGGTGCCCTTGCCCAGCTCGCTCTCGACGGAGATGGCGCCGCCCATCGAGCCGACGATCTGCTGGCAGATGTAGAGCCCGAGGCCGGTGCCGACGCCGACGGGCTTGGTGGTGAAGAAGGGATCGAAGAGCCGGGCGCGGTGCTCGGGGCGGATCCCGGCGCCGGTGTCCCGCACCTCGATGATCACCTCGGTGGCGGTGGCGCGCGCGATCAGGTCGATGTTGCCGCCGCCCGACTCCGGCATCGCCTGGGCGGCGTTGGCGAGCAGGTTCAGCACCACCTGGCCGAGCCGCGCCTCGCTCACCAGCACCAGCGGCAGGTCGGGGGCATAGCGGCGGTTGAGCTGCGCGCGGTGGCGGATCTCGTTCTGGGCGATGTTGGCGGCGGCGTCGAGGACCCGGTGCACCTCGATGGGCAGCGGGCGGTCCTCGTCGGCGCGTGAGAAGGTCTTCAGATCGCGCACGATCTGGCGGACCCGCTCGGCGCCTTCCTGGGCGGCGTGCAGCGCTTCCCGCCACGGCTCTCCCGCCGGCGTCGCGCCCAGCCCTTCCTCCAGCAGCGCCAGGTTCCCGACCAGGTACGCCAGCGGGTTGTTGATCTCGTGCGCCACGCCGGCGGCGAGGATGCCGACCGAGGCCATCCGGTCCGACATCATCAGCTGCGCCTCCATGCGCTTGCGGTCGGTGAGGTCGCGCAGGTTGAGGACGATCCCGCCCACCGCCGATTCGTGCAGCAGGTTGGTGAAGACGCCTTCGATGTACGCGTGGGAGCCGTCCTTGCGCTGCACCCGGCCCTGCGCAAGCACCGGGACCGAGGGCCGGTCGAGCGCCTCGCGCAGCTTGAGCTGGATGGCGGCGGCGTCCTCGGGGTGCAGCAGGCTGGCGATGTTGGCCAGCACTTCGCCGCGGGCGTACCCGAGCATCTGGCTGGCCATGGGGCTGGAGTAGTGGATGGCGCCGTCCACGCCCAACAGGCAGATGCCGTCGGAGGTGCTCTCGATGAGCGCGCGGAACCGCTCCTCGTTGGCGCGCAGGGCCAGCTCTGCCTGCTTCTTCTCGATGGCGCTGGCGATCTGGGTGGAGACGAACTGGAGCAGGTCGGTGTCGCGCGGGTCGTAGCGGGTGTCGCCGAAATAGATCTGCGCGGCGAGGACGCCCACGGTGCGGTCCTGCGCGCGCAGGGGCACGCCGATCCACGACACCGAGGGCGCGCCGAGGTCCTCGACCTCGCCCTGCTCGACCAGCGAGCGGAACTGCTGCTCGTCGTTGAGCAGGTAGGGCTGGCCCGATCGCAGCACGTGCTCGGTGAGGCCGCGGCCCATCTTCTGGGGGCCCGGCGGCGCCGGGTCGATCTCGTCCACGAAGTACGGAAAGGAGAGCGTCTGCGTGGCCGCGTCGTGGAGGGCGATGTAGAAGTTGGGCGCCGGCATCAGCGTGGCGACGATGCCGTGCACCTCGGCCAGCATCTGCTGCAGGGTTCCGCGGCCGCTGGCGGCTTCGGCGATGCGGTAGATGGCCGCCTGCGCGCGCTCGGCCCGCCGCTGCCCGGTGATGTCGCGGGAGACGGTGAGAAAGTAGCGCTCGCCGCCCACCTCGAAGACGCGGGCGGTGCAGACGGCGGCGAAGACCGAGCCGTCGCGCCTGCGGAACGGCACCTCCAGCTCGCGCACGTAGCCGTCCGCCCGCAGCCCCTCGAAGAGCTTGGTGCGCAGCGCGGGATCCACCCAGAGGCCCAGCTCAAGCGAGGTGTGGCCGATGACGTCGCTCTGCCCCCAGCCGCTGTTCTGGCAGTAGCCGTCGTTGACGGCGACGTTCACGCCGTCCGAGAGCCGCGAGATGCTCACCGCGTCGGGGATGGTGTTGAAGGCGATCCGGAAGCGCTCGGCGTTCTCGCCGGCCGCGCGCGCGAGCTCGCCCAGCTTG
>JANXXR010000623.1 GCA_025350525.1 Deltaproteobacteria bacterium | reverse complement strand
CGGTCGAGCCCGCCGACGACGAGCCGCTTCAGGTGCAGCTCGGTGGCGATGCGCAGCTTGAGGTCCAGAACGAGCGCGTTGTGGTGTGTGGAAAACGGCCGCGCCGCCGCCCCGCCCGCCTCCTCCGGCTTGTGCAGGACCGGCGTCTCCACCTCGAGGTAGTCGCGCTCGTCGAGGAAGCGGCGAATGCCGGAGATGATCTTCGCGCGCCGCCGGAAGGCCTCGCGGACCTCGAGGTTGACCGCCAGGTCCACGTAGCGCTGCCGGTAGCGGGTCTCCTGATCGACGAGCCCGTGCCACTTCTCGGGCAGCGGCCGCAGCGCCTTGGTGAGCAGCCGGAACTCCGCCGCCTCGATGGAGAGCTCGCCCGTCTTGGTGCGCATGGCGCGGCCGCGGGCGAAGACGAGGTCGCCCAGGTCGGCGAGCTTGAGAATTTCGTAGGCGGCTTCGCCGACCTTGTCCTTCTTGACGAAGACTTGCAGGTCGCCGTCGCGGTCGCGCAGGGAGAGAAAGCTGGCCTTGCCCATGCTCCGCAGCGCCATCATGCGGCCGGCCACCGCGTACGGCTCGCTGTGGTTGGCCTCGAGGGCAACGGCGTCGTCCGAGCCGTGGCGCGCGCGCACGAAGGCGGTGGTGTGCGGGACGGCCACGCCGTTGCCGTACGGGTGCGCGCCCTTCTCACGGAGCTGATCGGCCTTCTGCTCGCGCAGGCGGATCTGGTCTTCGATCGAGCTGGTGGCGCCGGGCTGCGGTGTCTCTGCGGAGGCCATGAGGT
Organism: Deltaproteobacteria bacterium; assembly: GCA_025350525.1. Taxonomy (GTDB): domain Bacteria; phylum Myxococcota; class Myxococcia; order Myxococcales; family 40CM-4-68-19; genus 40CM-4-68-19. Next base: position 1,358 of record JANXXR010000623.1, on the reverse strand, counting down.
CGGACTGTTTACTCCGGCGCGCGCCCGTCTGTCACTTGAAAGGCGGGCTGCACCGAGATCCAGAACGCGAGCGGAAGCAGCGCCACCAGGCCGCACGCGGCCATCAGCGCGCGGGGAGGAACGCCGCGGTCGAGCAGCACGCCGACGGTCAGCGTCGAGGCGGTCAAGGCCAGCATGAAGCCGCCCATCTCGGCGGCGGCGACTCGACCGCGGACGGCGTCGGGGACGAGGCGCTGGAGCAGCGTCGAGCCGCTGGTCCAGAGGATGCTGCCGCCGGCGTTGGCCAAGAGCAGCGCGCAGGCGGCCCAGCCGATGGCCGGGCTGAGCGCGAAGCCGCAATAGCAAAAGACCAGCAGCGCAAAGGCGCCCGCGATGCTGCGGCGCAGGCCGCGGTCGTCGTGGCCGACGAAGCGGAAGGCGGCGAAGGGCCCGAGGAAGCTGCCGACGCCGCGGGCGGTCCAGAGGATGGCGATGCCCTTGCCGTTGCCGTGCTGGAAGACCTTCTCGCCGAAGAAGGCCAGCAGCACCAGCGCGCCGCCCAGGGTGAGGCCGAAGCTGGCCTTGACGGTGAGGAGCGCGCGGACGCGGCGGTGGCGGACGACGTAGAGGATGCCGTCGCGCAGGTCTTTCAGGCCGAGCAGGTTTGCGGGGCCCTCGTGCCGCTGCGCTTTCGAGATCGGCAGCCGCGCGAGGAGCAGCGCCGAGCCGAGGAACGACGCGGCGTCCAGCGCGAAGGCGACGTCGCGCGAGGTGAGCGCCAGCACCAGGCCGCCCAGCGCCGAGCCCGCGGCCAGCGTCACGCTCCAGAGCGAGTTCTCCAGCGTGGCGGCGAAGGGCAGGTCCTCCGGCGGCACCAGCGTCGGATAGGTGGCGGTCTGGGCGGTGTCGAAGAAGGCGGAGACCACCGAGTGGGCGGTGACGACCGCGTAGGCGATCCAGACCTGGCCGGGGCTGCGGATCAGGAGCAGACAGAGGACCAGCGCGGCGCGCCAGAGGTCGCTCGCGACCAGGATGGTGCGGCGCGAGACGCGGTCGGCGAGGACGCCGGCGGCGGGGCCGGCGAGGAAAGTGGGGATGAACCGGGTGAGGAGCGCGAGGGCCACCGCCTGCCCCGCGCCGGTCAGTTCGACCAGCAGCGAGAAGAGCGCGACCACGTTGAACCAGTCGCCCACCTGCGAGACCGCGTTGGCGGCGTAGAGCCGCCGGAAGCCGCGGTTGTCGCGGACCACGGCCCAGAGGCGGCGGAGGGAGAACGGGGCGTCCAAAGTGCGCGCGTTCTAGCATGCGGGCCGCGCCCGGCTACACTCCCGCCGTGCCCTCTCCCGCCCGAGCGCGATCGCGAAGAGTTCGCCGCCGCG
>JANXXR010000617.1 GCA_025350525.1 Deltaproteobacteria bacterium | reverse complement strand
GTCGAGGCGCAGCCGCAGCGTCTCGAAGCTGCCGCCGCCGAGGAAGATGATCTTGTCGAGGCGGCCCTCGTCGATCTGCACCGCGATCTGATCGCCCGCCACCTGCGCCCGCACGGTGCCGAGCGGGTAGCCCGACTGGTGCAGGAAGCGCCGCAGCCGCGAGGCCACCAGGCGAGCGTTGGTGGGCGTCGCCTTGGTGCTCGCCGGCAAGTCGAGCGCGGCGCGATAGACGTCCTCCACCAGCGCGACGTTGCCGCGGAAGACGAGAAGCGGCTGCGCCACCGCTGCGGCGAGGAGCAGCGCGCAGATCACCGGCCGACCCGGCGCGCGGATCCGTCTTTTGCTCCGCAGAGCCGCACGCGGGAGTCCTCTCTGGTTCCGAGCTTCCTCGGCAGCGGCGTTCCGGAGTTCCCGTCCATGCCCGCGGTACTACCGCGATGCGCCGCCCGCAGGCTACTTGCGCGCGCGCTTGCGGGTCGCCGTTCGTCCGGTCTTGCGCACGGCGCGCTTCTTCGCGGTGCTGGCGCGGGCCTTGGAGCGCGTCCGGCTGCTGCCCTTGGTCTCGCCCTTCTTGCGGCGGGTCTTGTTCACGGTGGCGGCGGCGATCCGCTTGGCGGTGGCGGCGCTGCGGCCCTCGCCCTTCTCCGACTTCGCGATGTGCTGGTACTGCCGCTCGCGCTTGCTGCTCCAGGCTTTCGGCATTCTTCAGCCTTCCCGCGCGCCTTCCAGGGCGCACCTGTCCCCTCGCGCGCTCAAGCTAGGCACGGCCTCTTTCTGGCGTAAGGGGCAGGAGCAGCAGGAGGAGCGGCACGAGCTCGACCGCGGCGGCGCAGGAGTAGAGCGGCGCGACGCTGCCGAAGCGATCGAGGCCCAGGCCCGAGAGCCCGACCCCGATGGCGTTGCCGGCGCCGAAGACCACCGCGGAGAAGAGCGCCTGCCCGGTGGCGCGCAGCCGCGCCGGCACCACGCGCTGCATCGACTCCACCGCGCAGCCCCACCACAGGCCGAAGCTGAGCGCGTGCAAGAGCTGCAAGAGGATGAGCGCGGCCGCTCCCTGCGCTCGCGCCAGGAGCGCCCAGCGCAGCGCGGTGCCGAGGAAGGCGGCGGCGAAGAGCGCGCGCATGGAGAAGCGCGCCTCCAGCCGCGGGAACAACGCCAGCGCCGCCACCTCGGCGACGACCCCCAACGACATGGCGACGCCGGTGATCGCGGAGGAGAGCGCCTGCTCCCGCACCAGCACGCCGAACATCAGGTGGTAGGGCGAGAGCGTGGCCCAGTGCAGCGCGCAGAGACCGAGCAGGAAGAGCAGCGGCCGCGACCCGAGCAGCGCCACCGCCTCGCGCCAGTGCGGCCGGTGGGGCGCGGTTTCGCTGGCCGGAATTCCCTGCGCGAGGAGCGCGTAGGTGGCGACGAAGGCGAGGTAGGCGAGCGGCAAGAGCAGATCGCCTGGCCGCTCGCCCCGCGCGGTGAGCAGGAAGCCCTGCAGCGGCGCGCTGACCACGAACCCGAGCGATCCGAACAGCCGCGTGCGCGCGTAGCCGCCCTGCACCGCCGCGACGGTGGTCGAATCGACCAGCGGGACGACGCCGCCCCCGAAGGCCGCCGCCGCCATCAGGGCGCAGCCCATCTGCAGCGGCGTGCGCGCCAGCGGAATTCCCACCACGGCGATGGCCGCTCCGGCAGCGCAGAGGCGCAGCGCGCGCTGCGGGGAGAGCCGGTCGCCGGCGGCTCCCCAGAAGAGCGCCGCCGGCACCGCCACCAGCATCTGCACGGTGGAGACCGCGCCGATCTGTTCGCCGGAAAATCCCAGCCCCCGCAGGTAGGGCGCGAAGTACGCGAGCCAGACGCCCACGCCCGCGTAGGCGAGGAAGTAGAACACCCGCAGCCGCGCGATCATTGCGGCGCGTCTTCGGGCTCCATGGTGCACAGCAGGGGAAAGGAGTGCTGGTCGGCCAGCGCCATGGTCTGCTGCACTTTGGTCTCGGCGATCTCGAAGCTGTAGACGCCCGCCACCGCATAGCCGCGCGTGTGCGCGTGCAGCATGATCGCCGTCGCGTCGGCGTCCGACTTGTTGAAGACCTCGCGCAGGACCAGGACCACGAACTCCATCGGCGTGTAGTCGTCGTTGTGGAGCAGGACTTTATAGATGCGCGGCCGCTCCAGCTTGGGCTTCACCTTCGCCTTGGGCTCGGCCACCCCGACGTCGCTGCCTGATTTCTTCGGCGTGCTCATGGCGCGTCCTTCGGTCCGCTCTTCGTCTCCGGCTTGAAGATAGGCGATTCCCGCGCGTAGCGCTCGATGCTCTCGGTGCGGGCGGGCGTCTCCGCGCGCAGGTGCTCGCGGACGCCCCGGTCGAGCCGCGCGTCGAGAAAGCCGTGCGCCGAGTACGTCAGCGAAGGCAAGAAGCCTCGCGAGAGCTTGTGCTCGCCGCCGGCGCCGCCCTCGAAGACCTCGAGCCCGCGCGCGATGCAGTCGGCGATGGAGTGGTAGTAGCAGACGTTGAAGTGCAGGAAGGGATGGTCCTCGAAGCTGCCCCAGTAGCGGCCGTACAGCCGCGTGGACGAGGCGACGTTGAAGGCCCCCGCGACGATCTTCCCCTCGCGCTCGGCCACCACCACTTCCACGGCGTCGGGCATGCCGGCGAAAGCGAGCTGGTAGAATTTTTCGTTGAGCCAGCGGCGGCCCCACATCAGCTTGTCCACCGTGCTGCGGTGCAGGTCGTGCGCCACCTTGGCCCAGCGCGCAGGATCGCGGGCGAGCTCTGCTCCGCGCACCGTGCGGATGGAAATCCCCTGCTCCCCCGCCGCCGCCATCTCGCGCTTGAGCATGTGCCGGCGCTTGGAGTTGAAGCGGCGCAGGTAGTCGTCCATCGAGGCATAGCCTTCGTTGCGCCAGTGGAACTGGAACGAGACCCGCACCGCCAGGGCGCCCGCCTCCATCTCCTGCGCCGACTCCTCGTCGGGGAAGAGCGCCTGCCAGGTCGGGTAGCCTTTTTCCTTGCAGCGGCTGCGAGCCATCTCGAGGATGCGGCGAACGGAGGCCCTCCGGTCTTCTCCGGGCCTCACCAGCACGCGCTCGCCGGTGCAAGGTGTGAATGGCACCGTCAGCGCAAGTTTCGGGTAATACGGCAAGCGGGAGTGCGCTGCGGAGGAGGCCAGGTCCCAGTCCCGCGCGAAGTCGCCGTCGCTGTCTTCCTTGAGGTAAGCCGGGGCCGCCGCCACCAGCCGCGCACCTCGATAGAGGAGCAGGTGACACGGGGTCCAGCCCGCCCGCCGCGCCGCGCAACCTGACTTTTCCAACGCATTGAGCCACGCGTGGCGCATGAACGGCGTCGAGCGCACAGAGAGCAGCGCGTCCCAGTCGGCAGCGTCGATCTCGTCCAGGCTGCCCGCAAAGCGGCCTTCAGCGCCATCCATCCCTTTCTGCTAGCGCGCGCAGGGCCGGATCGCAACGCGGTCGGTCGCAGCGGGGAAAAAGCTGATCTTGTTCAGCACTTGTCACAACTCCCGAGTCCAACGTACAACGCTTGCCGGGCGATCAACCGGGGCCACGAGCCCCCCTGCACCGACCAACCTGCTTTTGAACTGACTCGGCACCGCGAACTGACGTCAAGGCCACCGCCACCCTTCCCAGTGGCGTGGGGGGAATATGCAACTCGCAGTTCTCATGATCGCCGCCTCCGCGGCTGCTGTCGGCGCCCGCGCGGATGCGCCGTGGGTCGGTCGAATCCTCCTCGCAGTCAACCAAGAGGCCGCCGCGCCCTCGGGCAAAGCGGACACCGTCCCCGAGGCCGAGGACAGCAAGATCGAGCACACGCCGCTCGAAAAGACGCCCCGCGGCCAAGGGGTCTTCATCAAGGCCAAGGTCGCCGACCCGTCGCACCTCTTCGCCCCGCTGGTGTTCGCCCGCAGGGCCGGCGGCGCCCGCTATGAAGCCTTCACCATGAAGGACAAGGGCAGGCGCGGCTTCAAGGCCTACCTGCCGCCCTCCATCCTCAGCGAGGGCTCCTTCGAATACTTCATCGAGGCGCAGCACGAGGAAGGCGGCGCCACCCGCCTCGGCTCGCCGCGCAAGCCTTTCAGCACCGTCGCCTTCGACCCGCCGCCCGAGCCGGTCTCGTTCACCTTCCGCACCGTCGAGCCGGGCGCCGCCGTCAAGATCGACGATAACGACATCGGCAAGACCCCGCTCACGGTGGCGCTGCTCCCGGGGCCGCACACCGTCGCCGTCTCGCAGGCGGACGGGCGCAGCACCGAGCAGCAGCTCGACGTCAAGCCGGGCAAGAGGAAGGTCGATCTGCTGGTGGAGATGTCCCGGCAGGCCGGCGGTCCCGCCACCCTCTCGGTGCAGAGCGATCCGCCCAATGCGAATCTGATGATCGACGGCGCCGTGGCCGGCCGCACTCCTTTCCAGGGCGAGCTGGCCCCGGGCGAGCACGTGGTCGCGGTCGAGATGGACGGCCGCATGCGCGAGGAGCGCAAGGTGGTGGCCCGCGAAGGCCGCGACGCTTCGGTCTCGTTCGCGCTGGCCACGCTGCCCAAGACGCCCGCCGTCGCGGTGGAGTCTGAGCCCATCGGCGCGCTGGTCATCCTCGACGGCAAGGAGCGCGGTCGCACGCCGTTCCTGGCCCCGCTCGACAAGGGCCGCCACCAGCTGGTCCTCAAGATGGACGGCCACCGCGAGGTCGGCACCGACTTCACCATGCCCTCTGACCGCGACCTCGGAATCCGCCTCGACCTCCCCGTCGGCGCCGGCACCGGCTCGCGCCTGACGCTGACCTCGGCCCCCTCGGGCGCGACGGTGACCATCGACGGCAAGGAGATCGGCATCACCCCTTGGTCGGGCGAGACCAAGCCCGGCAACCATAAAGTGTCGGTGTTGAGCAAGGGCTTCCTCAAGGAAGAGCGCATCGTCCAGGTGCAGCCCAGCCGCGACGCCGACGTGACCTTCGCGCTCAACCGCGAGCCCGGCCCCGGCAGGCTGCACGTCGAGACCGAGCCGCCCGAAGCGGTGGTGGCCATCGACGGCCAGCAGGTCGGCACCTCGCCGTTCACCGGCGACGTGGCCCCCGGCGAGCACGTGCTCGAGGTCTCGAACGACGGCTACAAGACCATCCAGCAGCAGCTCCAGCTCGACCCCGGTCAGCAGCTCTCGCTCAAGCTCGCCCTCCAGCAGGCGCAGGCCGGGCAGGTGCCGCCGCTCATCTCGGTCGCCTCCGATCCGCAGGGCGCGCAGCTCTTTGTCGACGGCAAGCTGGTGGGCCCGACGCCGATCAAGGCGCGCTCCACGCCGGGCCCCCACGAGATCAAGCTGGGGCTCGACGGCTACATCTCGCGCACCGGCAAGATCAACCTGCCCGACAGCCGCGACTTCGAGCTGCGCATGGCCATCTCGCTCAAGCCGGTGCGCGGCGTCGAGGAGAAGCACGAGGCGCCCTCCGCGAAGGAGCTCTCCAAGGCGCAGAGCATCTCGGCCCACGCCTGCTCCAAGACCGGGGACTACGACTGCGCGGTCAAGGGGTACCAGAAGGCCTACGAGTACGATCCCAACCCGCTCTTGCTCTTCAACCTCGCCACCATGCGCCGCAAGATGGGCAACTTCCCCGACGCCCAGCGCGCCTATGAGGCCTTCCTCAAGGATGCGCCCAAGGGCCAGGAGCGGCTCACCGACGAGGCCAAGAAGCAGCTCGCCTTTTGCGTGCTGAAGCTGACGCCCGAAGCGCCCGCCACCGCGCTGGCGCTCAACGTCAAGCCGGGCGCCAGGACCGCGCCGCAGGAAGAGGAAGACACCGACCCGCCCATCCTCACGCACGACCCGGTCAAGAAGGCGCTGCGCGGGCAGCCGGTGCGGCTCACCGCCCGCATCGTCGACGAGCGCTCCGGTGTGGCCACTCCGCAGGCCTGCTGGCGCAACCTCTATAAGAAGGACTTCGAGTGCCAGCCGATGGGCAAGATCGGCGAGGACCAGTACGGCATCGAGGTGCCGGCCAAGGCCGTCAACGACGGCTTCGCCTACTACCTCGAGGCGTACGACAACAACGAGAACGGCCCCGCCCGCAGCGGCGCTCCCGAGCTGCCCAACTCGGTGGCGGTCGAGGACGCGCCGCCGCCCAGGCCGCCCGCCGCCGTGGTCGCCGTCGCCACCGAGCTGGCGCCGTCGGGCCGGAACGCTCCCGACGCCGCCCTCCCCGGCAGCGACGCCAACTTCGCCGAGGGCCGCACCCCCGGCCAGGCCAACCTGCAGCCCAAGTCGCAGAGCCACCTGCTCAGCTACATCATGATCGGCGGCGTGGCGGCTTCGGCCGGCAGCGCCATCGGCCTGCACTTCAACGCCACCAGCATCACCAGCCAGGCCAACGACCGCAACAGCAGCCTCTCCGGCCCCGACCGGACCTCGCTCCTGAGCCGCGCCAACACCGAGCAGACGGTCTC
>JANXXR010000597.1 GCA_025350525.1 Deltaproteobacteria bacterium | reverse complement strand
CGTGCGGGGCAGGCACACGACGAACCCCGAGCACATGCCGAAGTCGCATCGGGAGCACCGGGACTGGTCGCCGTCGCGGATCCTGCACTGGGCGGCGACGATCGGGCCGAAGACGCGCGAGCTGGCCGAGGCGATCCTGGCGGAGCGCCGGCACCCGGAGCAGGGCTACCGCTCGTGCCTCGGCATCCTGCGGCTCGGCAAGCGCTACGGGAACGAGCGGCTCGAGGCGGCGTGCGCGCGCGCCGTCGCCGTGCGGGCCCGCAGCTACCGGCACGTCGAGTCGATGCTGAAGAACGGCCTCGACCGCCTCTCCGCGCCGGAGCCGGAAGCTCCGACGACGGGAACCTCCGTCGCCCACGAGAACATCCGGGGCGGCGGCTACTACGACAACTGAAGGGAGACCATGTGCTGACGGAACCGACGATGGAGAAGCTCAGGTTGCTGCGGCTCGACGCCCTGGCGGTGGCCTGGGCCGAGCAGCAGAAGAACCCCGAGATGCAGAAGCTGGCCTTCGACGAGCGGCTCGGGATGCTCATCGACGCGCAGTGGCTGAGCCGCGAGAACAAGCGGCTCGCCCGGGCGCTCAAGGAGGCGAAGCTCAAGCTCGGCAACGCCTGCGTCGAGGACATCGACTACCCGCCGCGCCGGGAGCTCGACAAGGCAGTGGTCCGGCAGCTCGGCTCCTGCCGCTGGGTGGAGGAACACCAGAACGTGGTCGTCACCGGCTCGACCGGCACCGGCAAGACGTACCTCGCCTGCGCGCTCGCGCAGCAGGCGTGCCGCAAGGGGTACCGCGCCATCTACCGGAGAGCCACCCGCCTTACCGACGAGCTGACGCTGGCGCGCGCCGACGGCACCTACGTGCAGCTCCTCGGGCGCTTCGCCCGCGCGGACGTCCTCGTCATCGACGACTGGGGCCTCGCTCCGGTGAAGGACCAGGAGCGGCGCGACCTGCTCGAGGTGATGGAGGACCGGTACGGCACCCGCTCGACCATCATGACGAGCCAGCTCCCGACCACCAAGTGGCACGACTACCTCGGCGACCCGACCATGGCCGACGCCATCTGCGACCGCCTCCTCCACAACGCCCACCGAATTGCGCTAAAAGGCCCCTCGCGACGAAAGGAGGACTCCGCCACCGACAAGTGAACCACCAGCGTCGCTACGCTCCGATCACGATCACCGATCCACGTGATCACGATGCAGCGATCGCGGCGCTCACGATCGCCGGAATCCGCAGTCTAGCTCCTCATCCGCATCCGCGATCTGAGCAGAGAGCGCCGCGATGGCCTCGAGTTGGCACGAAGCTCGATGACGATTGCAGCGGTAACCTCGCCGTGCCCCACCACTTCGGCTGCAAACATGATCGTCAGCATCGTGACCCCAACTGCATCCTGAGCATTTAGCACGACCGCAATCTCCAGCTGAGGCCACCCAGAGCACGGCCCAGGTCAGCGCTTTCATGGTCGCTGGACCGATGCGACACGAAGGCGGCCACGCGGCGAAAGCAAACGGTGCTCGGTACAAGGAAGGCAGTTCGGGCTCTACGGCTTGAGCTTCGGTATCCCGAACGCGGTGAGCTTGCTTCTGCAGAGGTGATCGACTGGACGCCGTTCACGACCAGCAGAGCGGGTAGCCCGCATGGCCGAGCACCCACGATGAATGGGTTGCTCTCCGGTAGAGCCTTACTACCGCCACTTGTGCGGACGCGAGCTACTGCGCTAGCGCCTCCCGGATGATGCCCTCACACGACCCGAAGCACTCGTTGCAGATCGCGCAGGCCCCGTTCGCCTCCACGATGACGTGCTCGACCACCTTCGATGACTTCCCGCAGAAGGAGCAGTCCCGGTCGCCAACCAGTGGCGCTGGCGGGTTGCGAAGCAGCCGCGCAGGGAGGTCGACGCACGCATCGCAGATGAAGACCATGGGGCCCGCGGCGAGCTTGCGCACTTCGCGCTGCGACTTGCCGCAGAAGGAACAGCGGGAGTCGGGACCGCGGTGGTGCATCGCACGCTCTCAACCAACTCGATGGTGACTCAATCTGGGGCACCTGTGGAACAGTATAGTGTCTCGGATGGCGGCTTTGGTCACGGTCATGCTGGCTTGTTCCGGACCCGGCGCGCTGGAGCACCGCGCAAGAGGTCGTCCCGATCGCTGCTGGCGTGACCGAGGCTGACTCCTTCTTGTAGAGTCAGCGCCATGGGATTGCTGACCTTCGCGCTCAACGTGACGCTGGACGGGTGCTGCGACCATCGCGAGGGGGTCGCAGATGATGCCTTACTGCGCTACTACACGCGCCTGATGGACACCGCCGGGGGCATGCTGTTCGGGCGCGTGACCTACGAGCTGATGGAGAGCGCCTGGCCTGCGGTGGCGCGCGACCCGAAGGCGCGCCCCGCGTTCCGCGCGTGGGCGCGCAAGCTGGAGGCAAAGCCCAAGCATGTGGTCTCGACGACGCGCCGCGACTTCCCCTGGAGCAACACCTTCCGCGTCGATGGGGACCTGCGCGAGGCGATCGTGGCCCTCAAGCGGCGCACGCCGCGCGGCCTGCTCGTCGGCAGCCCGACGCTCTCCGCCGCGCTCGAGGATCTGGGACTGATCGACGAGTACCGCTTCGTGGTGCACCCGATCGTGGCCGGGCACGGACCGACGCTGTTCTCGGGCCTGCGCCACACCTCGCGTCTGAAGCTGCTCGACGTCAGACGCCTCAAGTCCGGCGTGATGGCGCTGCGGTACCGCCGTACCTTGGCAAGAAGGCAAAGGCGAGGCTGATGTTGTGGTCGCGAAGCGAGGGCGAACGCCGGTCACGATCCCCGTCCACCCCGGCACGTTGAAGCTCGGCACAGCTAGAGCCATCCTCAAACCGCCCACGACGCCACCCTTCTCCGCCAACAATACCATCGGGCGAACCAGCGCAACACGGACGGGAGGTGCGATTTCGTTACCCCACCATCCTCTTCACCTGCACCGGCGCGAACCCCCTGCCCGTCCGGCTGCGCACCCCGCGCCGTTCAAGCTCCCGCGCCACGCCGCGCAAGGACAGCCCCTGTGCGCGCAGCTGCCGCGCCACGGAGCGCGCTTCCTCCTCGGTGGGGTCCAGCTCCAACCGCTCGCCATCCGCTGCCACCCGACGCCCGTACGGGGCCCAGCCGCCGGTGTACTCGCCTTGGCTGGCCTTGTGCTGCATGGCCGTTGCCGTTCGCTCCCCGATGGCCTCACGCTCCCACTGGCTCACCGAGCCGAGGACGTTGAGCACCAGCCGTCCGGCGGCACTGCGAGTGTCAATCTGCTCGCCCACGCTGAGCAGCGCCGCCTTTCCAGGCGCGAAATACTTCTCGACCAGGTGACCGAGGTCCCGGACGCTGCGCGTGAGCCGGTCGAGCTTCACGACGAGCAGTGCGTCGGCCTCCTTCGCCTTCGCCAGCGCGCGCTGGAGTCCGGGTCGCTCCAGGCTCTTTGCGCGCCGCGCTTCGGCGTTGAGTCCCTGCCTTTGCCGGACTAGCCGGCGCGTTGCCATTTGGACCAGCTTTTTCACGGAACCGATTCTAGCGACGGCAAACAATTCGTCGAATCCGCCTCCTCACTGCACCGTCCGGTACCGATCCGGTACCCAACTGGTACCTTTGCTGCGTTTATGCGGGGGGTCACAGCGATCGCCGATGACATCGCAATTCACGGAGCACCCGCGGTTACGACCGTCGTTGACGCAGCCGGGTCCGTTGCCTGCGAGGAGAGCGATTGCGGATACAGGCACCGGCATCGGTCGCCGCGGTGGTCATCGCATTGATGGCGGCAGGCTGCGTCTGCGAATCTCCAATGCAGAGGGATTGGGATACAGGCACCGGCGAGCCCATCAACGCAGGGCGCCGCGAATGGCCGCGAGGATGAGGTCCGGGTTGCACGGCTTCTGCAGCGCCAGCACCACACCGGACTCGCGGCTCAGCTTCTCGTGCTCCTCGCCCGAGCGGCCCGACAGGACGATGACCGGCACGAATGCCATCCCGGGTTCGCTGTGCCAGTGCTTCGCCAGCGTATACCCGTCCCCCCCCGGCAGGCCGATGTCGAGGAGCACGAGGTCAGGGCGGGACTCGCTCGCGAGCCGCCTTGCCTCGACCCCGTCGCGCGCTCCTCGCACAGCGTAGCCCGCCTGCTCGAGCCAGCGCACGCATGATTGACGGACATCGTCCGAATCCTCGACCACGAGAACGTCCCGCGCCCGCGCGGTTCGCTTCTGCGACCCCTGACCCTTGCCCATGGTCCGCCTCATGCCAGGAGTATCGGCCCACGCAGTTGCTCCCGGATACAGCCCTTCGCCAGAGTGGAATTTCACAAGACGCCGGACCTGCTCGGACGATCGTTGCTTAGCTTCAATGCCCGCGCCGGACCGGAAAGCGTCACCGGCGTCGTCCTCCACGGCCAGAGCGGACACCCGGAAATAGACCGCATTCCTGCCACTGTCCCGCTCGATTCCGATCCAGGCTTGGACTCCAGTTTTGGCCAACGACACCGTGACGGTCCGCCGTTCCCACGATCGGGGCGAAGTGCGCTAATCTCGCCAGACGCGGAGTTCCCGTGACCGAGAACTACAGCCTTCTCGAGCGTGAACGGCAGCTGGCAGAGCTGGCTGCGCTGCTCGAGAGCGCCCGCGCGGGCGACGGGCGAGTCGGGCTCGTCTTCGGCGAGGCTGGCATCGGCAAGACCGCGCTCCTCCGGGAGTTCGCGCGGGTGCACGCTACGCCGCCTGTCCGGCTCTTTTGGGGTGGCTGCGATGCGCTCTTCACGCCGCGGCCGCTCGCGCCTCTGCAAGAATTGGCGTGGCTGCACGGCGGCAAGCTGGCCGCGCTCCTCGCCGAGGGAGCGCCGCGCGATGCCATCTTCCGAGCCTTCCTCGAAGAGTTGCGTCATCCGCGGCCGCCCGCGCTGGTCGTCATCGAGGACGTGCAATGGGCCGACGAAGCCACGCTCGACTTACTCAAGTTCCTCGGGCGGCGCGCCGAGCGCATGAGCGCGCTGCTCGTCGTCACCTGGCGCGAAGATGAAGTGCCGCCGGCGCATCCGTTGCGATCCCTCCTCGGCGACCTGCCGACCGCGGCGGTGCGGCGCATTCCGCTGGATGCTCTGTCTCCAGCGGCGGTCGAGACGCTTGCAGCGCGGGCGCGGCGGAGCGGCAAGGGCCTTCATGCCGCGACGGCAGGGAACCCATTCTTCATCACGGAAGTCCTGGCCAGCGAGGAATCCGGCGTACCCGCGACGGTGCGCGACGCCATCCTCGCGCGGGCGGCGCGGCTTTCGCCAAAGGCGCGCGAGCTGCTGGATCTCGCTTCAGTCGTTCCTACCCGCGTCGAGCTGCCCCTGCTCTCGGCGGCAGCGGGGCCGGCCTTTGCTGCGCTCGACGAGTTGCTCGGGGCAGGCGTGCTTGCGCTCTCTCTGCAGAGCATCGCCTTCCGCCACGAGCTCGCGCGCCAGGCCCTCGAAGGCGCCTTGCCGCCGCTGCGGGCAAGAGAGCTTCATGCGCGCATCCTGGCCGCGCTCGTCAGCCGCGGAGAAGAAGCGGCGCTGCTCCCGCGGCTCGTCCATCACGCGGCTGGCGCGGGCGACGCCGCCTCGGTGGTCCGGTTCGCTCCTGCCGCTGCGGGGCACGCGACAAAACTCGGCGCGCACAGGGAAGCAGAGGCGCACCTGGCGCTGGCGCTGCGTTACGCCGACGATCTTCCTCCCCGCCGCCGCGCGGAGTTGCTGCAAGCGCGGGCCTACGAGTGCTACCTGGGCGATCGCATGCAGGACGCGTGTGAGTCCTGCGCCGCCGCGCATTCGCTCTGGCAGCAACTCGGCGACCGCGCCAGCGATAGCAATTGCCTGTGCTGGCTGTCGCGGATGTCGTGGTACTCGGCCAATAACGAAGACGCGTGGCGCTACGCCGATCTCGCCATCGCGGCGGCCGGGTCGCTCCCACCCGGCCGCGAGCTCGCCACCGCCTTGGCCTTGCGTTCGGCCTTGCACACGTTCAAGAACGAGAGCGCAGAAGGCATCGCCATCGGCAGCCAGGCGCTCCAGCTCGCTCGTGAGCTCGGCTTCCGCGACCTCGAGGTGCAGACGCTCAACACCCTCGGGTGCGCACAGGTCCAGGTTGGCGACGAGCGAGGATGGGGAAGGCTCGAAGAGAGCCTGGGCCTCTCGCTCAAGCATGGCTTCGAGGACGATGTCGGCCGGGCCTACTGCAATCTGTGCAGCCTTTCCGTGGAGGAACGCCGCTATTCGCAGGCGGCGAAGTGGTTTGACGAAGGCCTTGCCTATGCCGGCGAGCGCGACCTTCCCATGCGCACGCTGTGCATGCATGCCTGGCGCGCCCGGCTGCGGACGGAGACGGGCCAGTGGGAGGAGGCCCCAGAGGATGTGGCGCGCATCCTCGACAACCCGCGCTGCTCGGCGTTGTTCCGACTTTCGGCGCTGACGGCAACCGGGCTCCTGCGCACGCGACGCGGCGATCCGGGCGCTCGCGAGGCACTCGACGAGGCGCTTGCGCTGGCGCGGCAGAGCAACGAGCTGGAGCGGCTCGTGCCGGTGATGGCCGCGCGCGCCGAGCTGGCGTGGCTCTCGGGCGATGCCGCGTCTGCGCTGGCGGAAGCATCGTCTGTCATCGAACGAGTCGTGAGCGCCCGCCGGCGCTGCTACGCCGGCGACCTCGCGCTCTGGATCTGGCGCAGCGGAGGAAGACCGCCGCCGGCAGAGGAATGCCCGACGCCGATCGCGCTGCTCTTGCGTGGCGACTGGCAATCGGCGTCCGCCGAGTTCGAGCGCCTCGGCTGCTCCTATCACGCCGCGCTCGCCTGCTACGAAGCGGACGACGAGGAGGCGCTCTTGCGCGCGCTCGAGGTCCTGGATCGGCTCGGGGCGCGACCCGCGGCCGCGCGCCTGCGCCACCGCCTCTCCGAGTTGGGCGTGCGCAACGTGCCGCGCGGTCCGCGGACGGCGCGGCGCAAACATCCTTTCGATCTCACTTGGCGGGAGCAGGAGGTGCTGGCCACGCTCGCCCTGGGCCTCTCCTACGCCGAGATTGGCAGCCGGCTCTTCGTCTCGCCCAAGACCGTCGACCACCACGTCTCCGCAATCCTCGCCAAGCTGGGCGTCAAATCGCGCGGTGCCGCCGTTGCCACCGCGCAGAGCAGCGGCCTGTTCCCCAAGGATGGGGAACGCGCCCGCGAAAAATAGGGAACGTTCCCGATGTAACGCACCGGTCGAGTCATCTACCGTGGCCGCACGTCCTGATGATGGACGAGCCGGAGAGCGCGGATGCCTCGATATCTCGTGGAGCGCACGTTTCCCGAAGGGCTCGTCATCCCCATCGATGCCACCGGCGCCAAGGCGTGCTTGAGCGTCGTCGCCAACAATGCCGAGGACGGCGTCACTTGGGTCCACTCGTATGTCAGCGACGACAAGAAGCGGACCTTCTGCGTTTATGACGCGCCGTCGCCGGAGGCGATCCGCAGGACCGCCAGCCGCAATCGCCTGCCCGTCGATCGCATCACCGAGGTCCGCGTCCTCGATCCGTACTTCTATCGGTAACCCGCACGACAAAGGAGTCTCATATGGAGAGGAGCATCTTTCACGTCCTGCTGTCTGGAACGTTCTTCTGCGCCGCGGCATGCGGGGGTTCGGTGAGTGGCAACACCGCCCTGAGCACTGCCGCGCTCTCGCACCAATCCCGCGTGAACGGATACGAGAGCGGAGCCGGCGAGGGCGAAGACGACGACTGCCCGGATGCCGCGGACTTCGACACAGTGAGCGGGACGATCGAGCACCAGCTTAACATCGCCCGCCAGGCCGTGTGCAAGTATCGCCATCTCGATGCCGCGCTCGCCGATGGGTACACGAACTCCGGCCTCCCCTGCATCGTCGGCCAAGGCTACCACTACATCAAGG
>JANXXR010000587.1 GCA_025350525.1 Deltaproteobacteria bacterium | reverse complement strand
GTCGAGGCGGACCACCACCCGAAGCTGCATCTCCTCGAGGTGTCGCGCCGCCCGCCGCGACGGCACCCGCGCTCCCTGCGCCAAATCGGCCGGCTCCGGCAGCGCCACCAGATAGCGCGCGTCGAGGGCCGCGCCCAGCGTGCCGCGGATGTGCGCCCGCGAGACGGTGGCCCGGCCCAGTTCGCCGTCGCGCAGCCAGCCGAAGAGCGCCTCCACCAGCGGATGTCCGGTGGCGAAGGAGTCGTGCTCCTCGTGCCGGACTGCCACCTCGCGCTGGAAGGAGCCCAGCACCGTGCGATCCTCCTCGAGATCGAAGCCGGCCAGCGCGTCCACTTTCAGCTCGGGGCCGACGTTGAACGAGACCTCACCGGGCAGCACGTCCACCTCGACGTCCACGGCCAGCCCCACCCGCCGCGCCGCCTCGATGCTCACCGCCTCCAGCCGCTTCTCCAGATGCGTGGCCACCGCCCCCAGCGCAGTCGCGGCGTCGGCATCGGGAGGAACGCGCGCTCCCAGCCTGCGCGCGCCGCGATCGGCCAGCGCCCGCACCGCCGCCATATCGCAGCTGCGCAGATCGAGCAGCGGATCGTGGGCGCGGGCCACCTCGCTGCGCGCCGCCGAGACGCGGGCGCGGATCTCGGCGGTCTTGCGCGCCCACCGCGCCTGCTCGTCGCCGGCAGAGGCAGAGGCCAGCTCGAGCAGGTCGGCCTCCACGCTCTCCAGCACCGGATCGAGCCCGCCCACCGGCTCGGTGAAGACGCCCACCCCTTCGTCCATCACCTCGAGCACGCGCGCCGCCAGCGTGCCCTCGGTGCGGAAGGCATAGATGCGCACCTCGCGCGCCTGCCCGATGCGGTCGATGCGCCCGATGCGCTGCTCGATGGCCGCGGGGCTCCAGGCGAGGTCGTAGTTCACCAGCACGTGGCAGTGCTGGAAGTTGCGGCCCTCGCCGCCCAGCTCGGTGCAGAGCATGACGCGCGGGCCTTCCGGATCGCGGAAGCGCGCCACCAGCTTGTCGCGCTCGGCGGGAGTGAGATCGCCGACGTAGGCCAGCGCTTCGATGCGCTGCCTCGCCAGCGCGGCGCGCAGATATTCGATGGTCTCGCGCGTCTCGGCGAAGACGAGGACTTTCTCTGCCGCGCCCAATTCGTCGAGCAGCGCGCGGAAAGCAGCGAGCTTGGAGTCCTCGGTCATCGCCGCCGCCCGCGCCGAGAGCTTGCGCAGCCGCGCGTCGTCGGAGGTGGCCAGCCCCGCCGCCAGCGCCGCGGGAGAGCTGCCCAGGCGCCGCAAGAGAGCCGCCAGCACCGCGCCCGAGGGCAGCTTGGCCAAAGGCAGCGCCGCCCGCACCTCTTCCTCCAGCGCCTGCTCCGCGGGCGAGAGCTTGACGTCGATCCGGGTCAAGGAGCGCTTGGTGAAGCCGCCGACGATGGCGCGCCGGTTGCGCAGGAGCCGCGCCGAGAGCCCGTAGCTCTCGGCCAGGTGCGCGAGCAGCGCTTTTCCATTCAGCTTGCCCAGCTCCTCGTCGCCGGGAAAGAGCGCGGCGATGCGCGAGGCGGCCTTGGCGTCGCCCGCCAAAAGCGCCCGCACTTCCGCCGAAAGATCTCCCTGGCGCGCCAGCCGCGCCCGCAGCTCCGTCTCGGTGGCGGCGGG
Source organism: Deltaproteobacteria bacterium (assembly GCA_025350525.1). Classification (GTDB taxonomy): domain Bacteria; phylum Myxococcota; class Myxococcia; order Myxococcales; family 40CM-4-68-19; genus 40CM-4-68-19. Next base: position 1,617 of record JANXXR010000587.1, on the reverse strand, counting down.
CGCTGGATCCACTAGGCGCAGGAGCGCGTGGTACTCGGCCGGATCGAGCTGCAGCGGCGTGGCGGTGAGGAGCAAGAGGCCCCAGGTCCGCTTGGCCAGCGCCTGCGCCACCTCGTACGCGCGCGCGCCGCGCAGGTGGTGCGCCTCATCGATGACCACCAGATCCCAGCCCGCCTCCGCCGCGTGGTCCGACTCCTGCTGGCTGCGCGAGAGCCACTCGAGCGAGGTGATCACGAGCGCGTGCCGGTCCCACGGCTCGCCGGGCTCCGCCTCCGAGTCGGCCGCCTCGCGATCGTCCTTGGCCCGCTCCGGATCCATCAGCGTGAAGAGCAGGTTGAACTTGTGGAACAGCTCCGCCAGCCACTGCACGGTGAGGTGCGAGGGCGCGACCACCAGGCACCGCTTGACGAGGCCCGCGTGCAACAGCGCCGAGAGCACCAGCCCGGCCTCGATGGTCTTGCCCAGGCCCACTTCGTCGGCGAGCACGAAGCGGGGCTGCGGCGCCGAGAGGACTTGATGGGCCACCGAGACTTGATGCGGCTTCACGTAGACGCGGGAAGCGAAGAGCGCGCCCAGCGCGTCGGCGCGGCGCTCGAGGTCGAGGCGCACGGCTTCGCTGCGGAGCTGGAAATCCTCCGGCGCGCCCCACCGCCCCGAGGCCAGCTGTTCCGCCGGCCCCTCGCGGGGAGCGACGGCGCGGAGATCGGCCTCGCTGCGGATGGTGGGCTTCTTGCCTTCGGTCTCCACCGTGTAGCGATAGAGGTCGCTGGTTGCGCCCGGCAGCCCGCGCAGCACGCGGCAGAGCGTCCCGTCGGCCAGCCGCGCAGGCGAGTTGGGCGCGAACTTGTAGCGCGCCAACGCGTTGTCCCTCGAAGAGACGATGACCGCCCCTCCCGGCCTGCCCGGGAACTCGGCCGAGAGGCGCGGCGGGTCGTCGCTGACCGCCAGCACGTGGCCCACTCCCCACGCCCTCTGCGCGCGGTGAACAACCTTCATTCCTTTGATGAACAGCGGCATCGGCGGACCTTCTATACTGGAAGCTCATGGACGGCCACGCCATCTCCACACCGCCGCCGCCGGCGCGCAGCCGGCCCGGGCTCGGGCAGTTCTTCCGCGCCTCGCTCTTCCTCGGCGTGGTGGGGTTCGGCGGCGGGCTCTCGGTGCTCTCCAACATCCACGCGCTGGTGGTCAGCCGGCGACGCTGGCTCTCCGAGCGCGAGTTCACCAACACCGTCACCGTCTCGCAGATGCTGCCCGGCGGCGCCGCCGCCAACACGCTGGCGTACATCGGGCTGCGCTTCGGCGGCATGGTCGGCGCGCTGATCGGCTACGTCGGCTTCGTGCTGCCCGGCTGGGTCGCCGTCATGGCGCTGGCCTTCCTCTACGTGCACTACGGCACCAGCCCCGACGTCAGCACGCTCCTGGGCGGCTTCAACGCCGCGGTGGTTGGCATCATCGGCGCCATCACCCTCAAGATGGCCAAGTCGGCGGTGGCGCGCCTCTGGCAGATGGGCCTCGCCGCCGGCGCCCTGCTCTTCTCCATCGTCGGCGACATGGCGCCGGGAGAGGTGGCGCTGATCAGCATCGTGGTCGGGCTCGCGGTCGATCTGGGCACCA
>JANXXR010000584.1 GCA_025350525.1 Deltaproteobacteria bacterium | reverse complement strand
GCCGCGCACGTCCTGTGCGAGCGGGCCGGCCTGGTCGAGCGACGAGGCGAACGCGATCATGCCGTAGCGCGAGACGCGGCCCCAGGTCGGCTTGAGGCCCACGCAGCCGGTGAACGACGCCGGCTGGCGAATCGACCCGCCGGTGTCGGTGCCCAGCGTCCCGGGCACCAGGCGCGCCGCCACCGCCGCCGCGCTGCCGCCCGACGATCCGCCCGGCGAGCGCGACAGGTCCCAGGGATTCATGGTCGGCCCGAAGGCGCTGTTCTCGGTGGAGGAGCCCATCGCGAACTCGTCCATGTTGAGCTTGCCGACGATGACCGCGCCCTTGGCCTTCAGCTTGCCGACCACGGTGGCGTCGTAGGGCGGGAGGTAGCCTTTGAGGATCTTCGAGCCACAGGTGGTCTCGACGCCCTCCATGCAGAAGATGTCCTTGAGCGCCACCGGCACGCCGTCGAGCGGCGAGAGCGGCTTGCCCTGCGCCCGGCGCTGCCCCGCCGCCTTGGCCGCTGCGCGCGCCTCCGGTTCGGTCAGCCGCAGGAAAGCGTGCAGCTTCCCGTCGAGGGCGCCGATGCGCGCGAGGCAAGCGTCGAGCAGGGCCTCCGGCGTGGTCTCCCGCGCGGCGAGCGCGTCGGAGATGCGCGAGAGCGGCAGCAGGTCCGCTGCGGCGCTCATTCGAGGATCCTCGGCACCACGAAGGCCTGCCCGTCCTGCTGCGGCGCCTGCGCCAAGACCTTGTCGCGGGGCAGGCTGGGCTCCGGCAGATCATCGCGCAGCGGCAGCTCCGCCAGCGCGTCGCCGGCGAAGCTCAGGGGCTCGACGCCCGCGACGTCCACCGCCGAGAGCCGCTCGATGTACTCGAGCACATGCCCCAGCTGCGCCGCGAAGCGCTCCTCTTCATCGGGCGAAAGGGCCAGGCGGGCGAGGCGCGCGACGTGCCTCACCTGCGCGCGATCGATCGGCACGCGATCTCCTTAGGGCTTGTTGGCCGACCTGAACCAGTTGAGCACCGAGCCCATCACCGTATGCGGCTCGGCGTGCGCGTGCAGGAAGTCCCACGCCCTCTTGTCGAGGAAGGCGCCGCCGCAGGCCGGACAGTGCAGGAGGTGCAGCCCGCCCGCCTGCTCCGGAACCATCAGGGCGCCGCACTGCGAGCAGCGCCCGGCGTGCTGCTTCCGCAAGGCCTCCCGCTCGCTCGCCACCATGCGCCGCTGCTCGTCCGCGTGCAGCTTGCGCAGGCGCTCGGCGTCCTCGCGCTTGAAGTACTCCTCCTCTTTGGTGCTCGGCTTGTTGTCGGTGCTCATCGCAGTTCCTTTACTTCCCGTCCGCGCCCGCCGCCAGGGCCGCTTTCGCCCGCTCGTGCTGCGGCGAGAGATTCAGCGTCTCCTTCAGCTCCGCCGCGGCGTTGGCGTCGTCCTTCATCGCCTGGTAGGCCAGCGCCAGGCGGAAGTGTAACCGCGCGCTCTGCGGATTTCCGGCCAGCGCCGCCTTCAGCTTCGGAATCGCCTTCTCGGCGCCGTCGTCTTCCTGTGCCAGCGCCATGCCTTGGACCTGAGCCATGCGGGCCTCGTCGGCCTTGAGCGCCTGCGCCGACTTGAGCGCCTTGTTCATCTTCGAGCCCTCGCGCTGCGCCCGCTGGTAGTCGGCGAGCGCGAGCATGAGATCGGGCGACTTCGGGTCGGCCTTGATGGCGGGCGAGAGCGCGTCGAAGGCCGCCTTCAGCTTCGCCTTGGCCTGCGCTGCGAGCTCGGCCGCCTTGGCCTCGGCGCCATCGCCGCCCTTGGCGGTGAGCAGGGCGGCCTGGTCGTTGAGCGCGTCGGCCCATTGCACCTCGATGCTCGCGAGCGTGGCCGTGGCCAGCGGGAAGGCGCTCTTAGGACCGGCCACGTCGATGGCGTCCTTCGCCTTGCCCTCCGCGGCCGCCAGCGAGACCAGCGAGTCCTTGTCGGCCTCGGCCTGCGCAGAGGTGAGCGTCTCGACTGCGGCAGGCGGCGGACCGTGCTTGCCCAGCTTCTTCACCGCCACCAGCACGCCGCCGGCGATGAGGAGCGCCAGCAGTCCGGCCGCCACGCCGATGAGCAAGCCTTTGGGCGGGGCCTTGTCGAACGCGCCCGGCGCCGAAGTGCCGGAGCCCTCTTCCGCTCCCTCTGCCTCGACGCCGGAGCCGCCTGCGCCGTGACCGTCGTGCTGCGCGTCTTCCTGCGAATCCTCCTGGTGCTCCTGCGCGGCGGCAGCGGAGGGCGGCTCCTCGGCGGTGTCTTCGGGCGCGGCGGCCTCGGGCTCGGCGACGGGCTCGGGTTCCCGCGCTGCCACGGGCACTGGCGCGGGCCTTGCCGCCGGAGCGGCCTTGGCCGGCGTGGCCTGCTTGGCCAGAGGCGACTGGCCAAACACCATGGTGGCGCCGCTCTCGGACGCCGCCGGCCTGGCCGCGGGCTTCGCCGTCGCGGGCATGGCGGGCTTCGACGACGCGACCGGCGACTGTCCGAAGACCATGGTGGCGTTGGCCGCCGGCTCGGGCGGCTTCACGGGCTTGCCCGCTGCGGGCGAGGTCTTGAGGTTGCCGGTCTGGAACATCATGGTGCGGCCGGCGCCCTCATCGGCGGGAGCGGCAGGCTTGGCAGCCGGCTTCGCGCCCGCTTTGGCGGTGGGCATGGCCGGCTTCGACGGCGCGAGCGGCGACTGTCCGAAAACCATGGTGGCATTGGCCGCTTGCTCGGGCGGCTTGGCGGCGGGCTTGGGCGGCGCAGCGGCGGGCTTCGGCGCCGGTGGAACCGCGGCCTGGTCGGGCAGCGTCGCAGACGGCTCGGGCCTGGTCACCTTGAAGGTGTTCTGGCACTTCCCGCAGCGCATGGTGAGGCCCTGCGGACCGATCCGGGCGTCGTCGACCCGATAGCGGGCCTGGCACTTGTCGCAGCGGACTTCCATTGCAGCATCTCCCGGGTCGCGAAAAGCGCAGCACGATAGGCTGCGGGCACTCTACTGTAAAGCGAGTCGGGCGGGGCGCCGCGGCGCGACTCCGCCGCCCGAAAAGTTGACGGAACCGGGTTCCCTTCTAAGGTCGCCGCGAGGCGCTTGTCGGCGCCCGCGGAGGCGTCGGATGGGGCGGAAGGGCAAGAGCGCGGCGGTGGGCAAGGGCCCGGCAGCGGCGAAGGTCGAGTGGAAGAAGCCGGTTTTGGGGATCCTGCTGGGCGGAGTCTCGCTGCTGACGCTCCTCGGTCTTTCGACGTACCGGCCGCGCGCGGCGGCGGAGAACTGGGCGGGGCCGGTGGGGCACGGGCTCGCGGGCGCGCTCCTGGAGACCGTGGGCCTGGGCGGATATGCACTGGCGCTCTTCCTCCTTGCCGTCTCCTGCGCGCTGGTGATCGGGAGGCCGCGGATCTCCTTTGCGCGGGCCAGCTCGTGGCTGCTCTTTTCGCTCTGCGCGATGGGCCTGCTCAACCTGCTCGTCCACGTGCGGCTGCAGGGACACGCGGCGGGCGGCGTGGCCGGCGCGATGCTGGGCGGAGCGGCCCGGTCGGCGCTCTCGGTGCCGGGCGCGGCGGTGCTCTTGACCGCGCTCTCGGCGGCAGCGCTGGTGATGGCGACCGATCTCTGGGCGCTGCACGCCGCCCGGGGCGCGGCCCGGCTCGGTGTCGCCGGCGGGGCGCTGGCCTTCAAGGGCGCTGCCGCGGCCATCGCCAAGGCGCGGACGGCGTCGGTGGGCGACGAGCCGCCGCTCGACGCGGACGAAGACGCGCGCATCGTGATTCCGGACCCGAAGCCCGCCTCGAAGAAAGCGGCGCAGGCGCTGGCGCTGGCCGCGGCCGGCGAGCCGCTGCAGGACCCGCGCGAGCCGGTGGTGCTCGAGGAACCGAAGGCTCGCAAGAAGAAGGCGACGGACGTCCTGCCCGAGCCGGCCAGGAGCGCCGCGCCCCAGGCCGGGGCCGAGAAGCGTCAGCCCCTCGAGGTAGAATCCCCGCAGGGCGGGGGTGAAGCCCCCCTGTTAGTCGATGATCTGCAAACCGGGCCCCAGAAGGCGCCGCAGATCGTCGAGCCCAAGACCCCTCCCAAGCCGCAGACGCAGCTCCCCCTCGAGCTCAAGCCGGCCGAGGCAGTCCGCGCTTCGGCGGGCGCTTTCAAGATGGCGCCGGGCCACCACGCCTTCGTGACGCCGCCCATCGCCATCCTTACCGGCGAGGCCTCGCAGGCAGTCCCCCTCGACCGCGAAGGCCTCACCGCCACCGCCGAGAAGCTGCGCCAGAAGCTCGCCTCCTTCGGCATCCAGGGGCAGGTGACGCAGATCCGGCCCGGCCCCGTGGTCACCATGTTCGAGTTCTTGCCCGCGCCCGGGGTCAAGGTCTCGCGCATCGCCTCGCTCTCCGACGACCTGGCCATGGCCATGGAGGCGATGCGGGTGCGCATCGTCGCGCCCATTCCGGGCAAGGGCGTGGTCGGCATCGAGGTGCCCAACAAGACCCGCGAGACGGTGGTGCTGCGCGAATTGGTGGAGCAGGACGCCTTCCAGAAGTCCTCTTCGAAGCTGGCCATGTGCCTGGGCAAGGACATCGAGGGGCTGCCCTACATCGCCGACCTCGCCAAGATGCCGCACCTGCTCATCGCCGGAACGACGGGCTCGGGAAAGTCGGTGGCGGTCAACTCGATGCTGATCTCCATGCTGCTGCGGGCGACGCCGGAGGAGGTGCGCTTCCTCATGGTGGACCCGAAGATGCTGGAGCTCTCGGTCTACGAGGGCATTCCCCACTTGCTCCTGCCGGTGGTCACCGACTCGAAGAAGGCGGCCATGGCGCTGCGCTGGGCGGTGGAGGAGATGGAGCGCCGCTACCAGCTGCTCGCCGACTGCGGCGTGCGCAACATCGGCAGCTACAACAAGAAGGTGGAGAAGGAAGGCGACGCCGCCCGCAAGCCGCACCGCGCGCCCAGGGAGAAGCGGGTGGTCGATCTCTCCGATCCCGCGCTCGACGCCCACGCGCTCGCGCAAGGAGCGATGAACGGCGAGCTCGAGCGCAAGGAGCCCGACAACCCCGCGGTGGCGCTGCTGCGCGAGAACGAGCGCAAGATCGCCGAGGGCAACGTCACGCTGCCTCCAGAGCCTGTGCCGGAGCCGCTCAAGAAGCTGCCCTTCATCGTCATCGTCATCGACGAGCTCGCCGATCTCATGATGGTGGCCTCGCGCGAGGTGGAGACGTACATCGCGCGCCTCGCGCAGATGGCCCGCGCCGCCGGCATCCACTTGATGGTCGCGACCCAGCGTCCCTCGACCGACGTGGTCACCGGCGTCATCAAGGCCAACTTCCCCGCGCGCATCTCCTTCCAGGTGGCCTCGCGGCACGACTCGGCGACCATCATCAACACGCCCGGCGCGGAGAACCTGCTCGGCATGGGCGACATGCTCATCCTGCCGCCGGGCACCTCGACCCTGACCCGCGTGCATGGGCCCTACGTCGACGAGAAGGAGATCCACGCGGTGGTCGAGCACTGGCGCCAGCAGGGCGCGCCCGTCTACGACCCCGACATCCTCAAGCCGCGCGCCGAGGACGGCGAGGGGCTGCCGCAGGACGACGAGGGCCCCGACGAGCTGTACGATCAGGCGCTGGCGTCGCTGGCGGACATGCGCTTCATCTCCATCTCATTGCTGCAGCGCAAGCTGCGGGTGGGCTACAACCGCGCCGCCCGGATGATCGAGCGGATGGAGCGCGACGGCATCGTGGGCGCGGCCGACGGGGCCAAGCCGCGGGAAGTGCTCATCCGCGCCCTCGGCGAAATGCCCGGCGCGGGCGCATAAAAGCAAAGCGCACCACGGAGGCACAAAGAGCACGGAGAAAGGCTGGTTGGGCCGCGGCCTTTCACGCGCAACCTCGGCGATGTCGCGGGCACAGGCCCGACCTGAAGCCTCCGTGACCTCCGCGCCTCCGTGGTGCGCCTTGCTTTTAGAGGGGCGAGCCGGAGGTCAAGGGGCCCGCTCTCTTGACAGTCTGGCTGGCGCACCGTAGGAAATTTGCCGCGCTCGGGGTGCGCGAACCCCTGCGCCGGACTCGGCCATTTTCGCCGACCGCTTCGAAGAAGGATGACGTCGAATGGCGACTGGAACTGTGAAGTGGTTCAACGACACGAAGGGCTTTGGCTTCATCACCCAGGATGGCGGCGGTGAGGACGTCTTCTGCCATCACACGGCCATCAAGG
>JANXXR010000437.1 GCA_025350525.1 Deltaproteobacteria bacterium | reverse complement strand
GCGGTGCAGCGGGCGCTGGCCGAGGCGCTGCACCAGAGCGGCTTCACGGTGCTGGCTGAGCACGACGGCGAGTGGGCGCGCAGCACTTTTGCCCAGCGCGGCGTGGACATGGTGGTGCTCGACGCGGTCCTCCCCCGGCGCAACGGCTTCCAGCTCGCCCTCGACATCCGCCGCAGCGAGAAGGGCAAGCGGCTTCCTCTATTAATGATCAGCGGCATCTACGACCAGGCCAAGGTCAAGCCGCAGCTCGACGAGATCGGCGGGCCGGTCCGCTTCCTCGAGAAGCCGCTCGAGCCGTCGCAGGTGGTGGCCATCTGCCGCAAGGCACTGGGCCTCCAGGACAGCGAAGTCTCCGATCCCTCCACCAGGCGGCGCCGCCGCGACCGGGCGCGGCTGGAGGCGAAGAGCAAGGACCTCTCCGCGCTGGCCGACCTGGCGGAGGTGAAGTCGGTCGAGTCCGATAGCCAGATCCGCTTCCGAGGCGCGGCGCTGGTGCGCGGCAACCTGCGCGAGAACGACTTCGCCGAGGTGCTGGCGGAGCTGCACCGCTGGCGGGCCAGCGGCGCGCTCTTGCTCGAGAACGCACCGGTGAAGAAGCTGGTGTGGCTCAAGGAAGGCGCGCCCGTCTTCGTGCGCTCGAATCTCATGGTGGAGGCGCTCGGGCAGCTGCTGGTCCGCGAGCGGATGATCACGATCGCCGAGTGCGAAGAAGGCCTGCGCCGCATGAACGCGTCGAAGCGGCAGCTGGGCACCGAGCTCATCGAGATGGGCTGCATCTCTCCCGCCAACCTCGCCTACGCCCTGCAGCTCCAGGTGGAGCAGAAGCTCTTCGACCTCTTCGGCTGGACCCACGGCGAGTACCGCTTCAACCCGCGCGCCACCATGCCGGCGATGCAGATCGCGCTGGAATTGACGCCGGCCAAGACGCTGCTCGAAGGCATCAAGCGCTGCTACGACGAGGAGCGGGCGCGGCGGGCGCTGGGCGAGGTCGAGGCCTGCGTGGTCGCGCTCACCGACGATCCGATGGACCGCTTCCAGGATATGGGCCTCGACCCGGAGGAGGCGCAGCTCTACGCGCTCATCGACGGGCGGCGTACGGTGCGCGAGCTGCTGGAGTCCGGCGCGCTGCCCTGGGACGACGGCCGCAAGCTGCTCTATGCGCTGCGCTGCGCGAACATGATCCACTTCGCCGTGCCCGACTCCCGCGCGCAGCCGATGCCCGCGCAGGTGATCGCCCGGCCGCCGCTGCCCGGCGTGCCCGAGCGCGCCGTGGCGGAGCCCGAGCTTGCGCAGCTGCACCAGATCCAGCGGCTCGCCGCCCGCGTGCAGGACCTGCGGCGCGGCACGCTCTTCGAGGTGCTCGGCGTCCGTCCCGACGCCAGCGAGTTCGAGATGCGGCAAGCTTTCATCGCGCTGGCCAGGGAGAACCATCCCGACCGCCTCGGCCCCGACGCCTCCGCGGAGGCGCACGCCTTCGCCGAGGACATCTTCGCGCAGATCTCCCTCGCCCACGACACCCTCATCGACCGGAAGAAGCGGACCGCATACGAGCTGGCGCTGCGCTCCGGCGTCAAGCGGTCCGACGGCGACGAGGTGGACCGAATCCTCCAGGCGGAGCGGCGCTTCCGCGAGGGCGAGGCGCACCTCTCCGAAGGCCGCGTGGCGGCGGCGCTGCAGTCGTTCGCCGAGGCGGCGCGGCTCTATCCCGAGGAGGCCGAGTTCCACGCCTGCTTTGGCTGGGCCACCTGGCTTTCGCTGGCGCCGGGCGAGGGCGCCGCGTCGCAGGCGCGGCCGCTCCTCGACAAGGCGCTGCAGCTCAACCCGCGCCTCGACCGCGCCTACGTCTTTCGCGGGCGCATCGCCCGGGCGCTGGGCCGCGCGCACGAGGCGGAGGCCGAGTTCGAGAAGGCGCTCCTCTGCAACCCCGCCTGCTCCGAGGCGCTGCAGGAGCTGCGGCTCGCCTCCGCTGCTCCCGCCGTCCGCCCGCCCTCCGGAAACACCGGGGGGCTCCCCCGGGCGTGACGCTCCTCCAGGAAAGATTCGCGGAGGTCGGGCCGCTCAACGCCATGGAGGCGCAGCTGGCTCGCGCTGCGGTGGCGGCGCGGGGACGGCTGGACAGCCGCGACGAGACGGTGCTGCGCTACGCCCTCTCGCTCTTCCGCTGCTGGCACGTCCGCGCTCCCGACGGCCGCGACGTGGCGGTGGCGGCGCTTCTGCGGCCCTTTCGCGAGCAGCTGGTGCAGGTGCTCTGGCCGCTGCTCGACCCGCAGCGCCCGGTGCTGGCCTCGCCGCACGAGTTGCTGCCCGCTGCCCGCGCGGTGCAAGCCATCGCCCAAGCGGCGCTGGCCGAGATCCAGCGGTCGCTCGGACATCGGTTGCCGGCGGAGCGGCTCGATCAGGAGATCCGCGAGCGGCACCTGGTGCTCATCTGCGGCGGCGGCGGCGGCACCGGCTACGTGCACCTCGCCGCCTTTGCGCTGCTCGAGGCGGCCGGGCTGCAGCCGGCGCTGATCGCGGGCAGCTCGATGGGCGCCATCCTCGGGCTCTTCCGCGCCCGGGAGCGGCGCTTCGATCTGGCGCGCATCCCCGAGATCCTGCAGGACCTGAGCTACCGCAAGATCTTCCGCCTCATCCCGCAGGCGTCGGTCTACGGCCTGCCCGGCCCGCTGCGGCTGCACCTGCGCACCGCCATCGGGCACTGGCTGCGCCACCCGGACGGATCGCCGCTGCGCCTCAGCGACCTGCCCATCCCGCTGCTCGTCACCGTCACCGGCATCCGCCGCGGAAAGCTGCCGCGCCCGCTCGAGGAGTACGAGTCGATGCTGGTCGACCCCGACCCCGATCCGTCGCGCTGGCGGATCCGCGCCCTCCACCGCAACGTGCGGCGGCTGACCTCGGCGATCTCGGAGCTGGCGCGCATCCCGCGGCTCACCGCCCGGCTGGTCTTCGGCGCCAGCGAGGAGACGCGGCAGTGCGACGCCATCGACGCCGCCGGCTTCTCCGCCAGCGTTCCCGGCCTCATCCACTACGACCTGGTGCGCGACGACCCGCGCATGCGCCAGCTGCTCGACGGCCTGCTGCAGCGCCACGACCTCCTGCGGCTCTGCGACGGCGGCGTGGTGGACAACGTGCCGGTGCGGACGGCGTGGCAGCACATCCAGCGCACCGGGCTACCCGGAACCGGGAGCCGCAACGCCGTCATCTTCGCGCTCGACGGCTTCGCGCCGCGCCTGGTGACGCCGCTCTGGCTGCCGCTGCAGAGCATCGCCGCGCCGGCGGTGGCGCGGAACCGGCCCTACGCGCACATCTACAAGGCCTTCCGCCGGACGCTCTCGCCCCTGGCGCTCTTGCCCACGCAGCGATCGCTCAACGCCATCGTCAACTCCGCCAAGGAAGAGCTGCTCGACGAGCTGCCTGTCCTGCAGCGGCTGCTCGCCCCCATCGGCTCATTGCCTGCCTGAGCCGGCGGTGTTATGAGCCGCCACTTCATGGCCGCCCAAAAAATCGAGAAGCTGAAGGAGAGCCAGCTCATCTGGATGGACGGGGCCTTCGTCCCCTGGGCCGACGCCAAGGTCCACGTCCTCACCCACTCGCTGCACTACGGCGTGGCGGTCTTCGAGGGCATCCGCTGCTATCCCCAGCCCGACGGTCGCGGCGCCATCTTCCGCCTGCGCGAGCACGTCCGCCGGCTCTTCGAGAGCGCGCACATCTGCCTGATGGCGATGCCCTTCACCAAGGAGCAGGTGTTCGAGGCCTGCAAGCAGGTGATGGTCGAGAACAAGATGAACGAGGGCTACCTGCGCCCCATCGCCTACTACTCCGACGGGCTGATGGGCGTGGGCGCCGTGAATCCGGTGAAGCTGACCATCGCCACCTGGTACTGGGGAGCGTACCTCGGCGAAGAGGGCCTGAAGAAGGGCATCCGCGTGAAGATCAGTTCGTACACGCGCATGCACATGAACTCCGACCCGACGCGCGCCAAGGTCACCGGCCACTACTTGAACAGCGTGCTGGCCAAGCGCGAGGCGCTCATGTCGGGCTACGACGAGGCCATCCTCCTCGACCAGCAGGGCTACGTCGGCGAGGCCACCGGCGAGAACGTCTTCGCCGTGCGCGACGGCTGCCTCTACACGCCGCCGGTCGCGGGCGGCATCCTCGAAGGAATCACCCGCGAGTCGATCCTGCGCATCGCCAAGGACAAGGGCCTTGCGGTGGAGGAGCGGCGCTTCTCGCGCGACTACCTCTATTGCGCGGACGAGGTCTTCATGTGCGGGACCGCGGCCGAGATCACGCCGGTCCGCGAGGTGGACGACCGCAAGATCGGCGCTGGCGAAATGGGCCCGGTCACGCGGGAGATCCAGGCGACCTTCTTCCGCGCCGTGCGCGGCCTGGAGCCGAGATACACTGAGTGGCTTACTCTCGTGGAGGGGCCGCCGTCGCAGGCCTCAGGCGTCAGGCCTCAGGCCGCAGCAGATCAGCCCGCCGCCCGCTGAAGTTCACCAAACATCACGGTCCTCTGGCCGGCCTCAGGCTGCACACCGCTGCGCCGTGAGGCTTCGGCCTTTGCTGCCTTCTCCTTTGGCCTAAGCCTTAAAGCCTGAGGCCTGATGCCTGGGCTCGCCGGCCCTGGAATGTCCTGCCCTTACCCCCTGTTAGCCCAACACAGGCAGAACAGGCCGTGGCCGTCTGGACAGTTGGCGGGTCGGCGCAAGGCAGGCAGCCCGCAGGGTAGGCAGAAGGCCGCAGACTCAGTAGGATTTTTGGTTGACGACCCGTTGTTCACTTGCTAATCTGGTCGCCCCTCGACCGAGCTAAGCAGTTGAACTCCCACAGTAAAGGAGTCTCAGCGTGAGCCGGACCCACTATCTCGACCTGGACGATCGCACCGAGGACGTACGCGAGCTGATGCGCGAGCGCCCGCGCGAGACCCGAGACTTCCTCGACAAGTACGAGCTGTCGTGGGTCTACCACGAGTGTGCGCTCGAGGGCATGGTGCTCACGCATGCCGAGCTGCGGCAGGCGCTCGACCCGAACCCGGGCATGGTGGACAGCTCCATGGTCCACGCCTTCACCGAGGTCAGAAACCAGCGCCGGGCCATCGACTTCATCAAGCACGAGGCCAAGGCCAAGCAGGTGAAGTACAACCTGACCCTGGTCAAGAAGCTGTACGAGATCCTCTACGCCAACCTGCCCAACCGCACGCCGGTCGCCTTCCGCCGCGACATGCCGCTGCACCGCACCTACT
>JANXXR010000410.1 GCA_025350525.1 Deltaproteobacteria bacterium | reverse complement strand
TAAGACATCATCTGCTGGAATCTGCTGGAGCGCCTCTAGATTGCTGTAAATGCTAGAGAAAAGTGGCGGGGTGTACGGGACTCGAACCCGATGGACACTACTTACGTGGAGACAAATAGTCTTCACTTTGTCTACGTATGAAGGCATTATGTCTCCAGCATGGCATCCGCGAAGAAGCCGTTCGGTCATCAGATCTCGCTCTTCAGTCAGAGCGGCGGGGCTCTCCGCATGTCGGAGGCCCTGCGGCTCGGCATCAACCGCAAAACCCTCTACTCTATGAGGGATGCCGGCGTCGTGGAGCCGCTTAGTCGGGGGCTCTTCCGCCTCGCGTCTCTCGAGCCGCTTGGCAACCCCGACTTCGTCACTGTCGCTGCGCGCGTGCCGCAGGGGGTGATCTGCCTCATTGCAGCCCTCGCCTACCACGAGCTCACAACCCAGGTTCCCCACGCAATCGACCTGGCACTCGAACGGGGCTCGAGAAAATCTCGCATCGACTACCCGCCCACCCGCTTCTACTGGTTCTCCGGACCGGCTTTCCACGAGGGAATCGAGACTCACAAGATCGATGGCGTTTCCGTCCGCATCTACAGTCCAGAGAAGACAGTGGCGGACTGCTTCAGATACCGGAACAAGATCGGGATGGATGTGGTGCTCGAGGCCCTCCGTCTCTGGCGGCAGCGACGGCCGAAGAAGCTGGATGTCCTTCTGCGGTACGCCCGAGTGCGCCGGGTGGAGAAGCTCATCCATCCGTACCTCGAGGGGACGACGTGACGGTAAAGAACCTGGCCGCCTCGGTGCACGGACGTTTGATGAATCGCGCCCGCGCGACGAAACGACCGTTCCAGGAGCTCCTGCAGTACTACGCGATGGAGCGCTTTCTCTACCGGCTTTCGCGATCGCCGCACAACGCTCGCTTCGTGCTCAAGGGCGCGCTGATGCTCCACGTGTGGGAGGCTCCGCTCGCCCGCGCGACGAAGGACATCGATTTTCTCGGCCGACTCGACAACTCGATGGAGAACATGGCCAAGGTCGCGCGCGAGGTATGCGCCGTCGAGGTCGAGCCCGACGGGATGGTGTTCGACCCCGCGACGGTGGCTCCGGAGCGAATCAAGGAGGACGCCGACTACGAAGGCGTGCGGGTGCGCTTCGTCGGCCACTTGGGCAGGGCCAAAATCTCCATGCAGCTGGACGTGGGCTTCGGCGATGTCATCACGCCAGCGTCGGAACAGATCACCTATCCATCGCTACTCGACTTCCCGAAGGCGCAACTCGCCGGCTACCCGCGCGAGACAGTCATCGCGGAGAAGTTCCAGGCGATGGTCTATCTCGGTGCGCAGAACAGCCGCATGAAGGACTTCTACGACATCTGGTTGCTCGCGCGGCAGTTCGAGTTCAAAGGGCGGACGCTCGCGGCGGCCGTGCTCGCCACCTTTTCGAACCGTGGGACAGCAATCGATTTGACCCCGATCGCTCTGACTCCGACGTTCACCGAGCGCCCGACGACGCGAACGCAATGGACGGCCTTCCGCAAGAAAGCTGGACTTCTGCACGCACCAGAGCGGCTGGCCGACGTGGTGGCGTTTCTCTCCGATTTCCTCGCCCCCGTAGCTCGGGCATGCGAAGGCAATGTTGCTTTCGAAGCGCATTGGCGACCACCGGGTCCCTGGAGTTCGACGATCTACTGACCTTTCATGTGAAGTCGTCCAGATCCTTGAGCGATCGCAGCACGTCCTCGTCGTACTCGACGACCACCTCGTCTCCAGGCTCCGCGTAGCCGAGCGGAGCCTCGCCTCGCGCGTAGCCGATGGCGCGGTACCCGCGCAGCCGCTTCTCGAACATCCGGAGCAGCATCGGCACCTCGCGGTCGACGTAGTCGAAGATGCGGACCTCGGTCTTGCCTGGATGAAGACGGTGAAGGCGGCCTGTGTACTGAATCAGCGTCCCTTTCCACGACACGGGCAGCGCTAGGAACAGCGTGTCGAGACGCGCGTCGTCGAAGCCCTCTCCAATGTAGCGGCCGGTAGCGAGAACGAGCCGCTCCTCGCGATTGGGAATCGCGGCGAGCCGTTCCTTCACCTCTCGCCGCTCCTTGACGCCCATGCCGCCCTGGAGCACGACCAGATGGCGGGCGAACTTCTCGAGTTGAGCCGCGAAGTACTCGAGATGATCCTTCCTCTCAGTTAGGAGGATCGGAGAACGGCCCTGTTCAAGGGCCTGGATGACGTCGTCGAGGATGAGCCGGTTACGCTTCTCGTCGGCCGCGAGCGCCGCGTACAGATCCTGAATGCTCGGCTGCGTCTCGCTTGATGTTCTGAATCCCGTCTCGCGCACCACGAGCTTGTGCGCGAATGGCCGTTGCGCCGCATGGCTCTTCGGATCGATGGCGAAGCGAACCGGCCCGAGCTGCATCTCCGTGATCGGATGATGCCCGTCGCGGCGCTGCG
>JANXXR010000605.1 GCA_025350525.1 Deltaproteobacteria bacterium | reverse complement strand
CCGCGCGCACGGAGGTACCGGCCTCGGCCTCGCCATCGTGCGCGAGTTCGTGGAACTCCACGGGGGCAGCGTCAGGGTCGACCAGTCGCCCCTGGGCGGCGCGCAGTTCGAGGTGACGCTGCCCCTGACCGCGCCGGGCGTCTCGGTGACCGAGGCGCGGGCCGTCGGTACCCGCAGCACAGTTGATCCACAGGAGGCGCCGCCGGTCCGCGTGCCGGCCGACGTCGCCGCAGTCGTGCACCCCACGCAGGGTCTGGAGACGGCCCCTTCGCCCTTGCCTGCGGGGGCACCGCTGGTCCTCATCGTCGAGGACAACCCGGACATGAACGCCTTCATCCAGCGCGTTCTCTCTCCGCGCTTCCGCGTCGCGGCAGCTTTCGATGGACGCGCCGGATTCGAGCAGGCCTGCCGCCTGCGCCCGGACCTCGTCATCACCGACGTGATGATGCCGGGCCTGAGTGGTCTGGAGCTGGTCCGCGAGCTGCGGGCCGTCGAGGCATTGCGCGACCTGCCCATCGTGGTCTTGACCGCGCGCACCGACGACTCCCTGCGGCTGGACCTCCTGCGCAGCGGCGTGCACGACACGGTGCTCAAGCCCTTCGTGCCCGGCGAGCTGCTTGCCCGCGTCTCGAATCTCGTCGAGCTGGCGCGGTCGCGCGAGATCCTGCGAACGCAGCTCGACGCCGTGCACGGCGATCTCGAGACCATGTCCCTCGATGTGGCGCGGCGCGGCCGGGAGCTGCAGCTCGTCTCCCGGGAGCTGGAGACGGCCCGCGACCAGGCTGTGCGCGCGCTTCGGCTGCGCGAGGAGTTCATCTCCATCGCCTCGCATGAGCTGCGCACGCCGCTCACTTCGCTGAAACTCGTCGCCCAGCTGGCGGTGCGCCAGCTGCAGCAGGAGCGCGCCGAGCGGCCCCAGCCGGACCCGACCCGCGAGGTGCTGGACCGGCTCGGCGCACACGTCCAGCGGCTGGCGCGGCTGGTGGAAGGGATGCTCGACTTCTCGCGGGTGCAGTCCGGCCGGCTGGAGATCGATCGGGCGCCGGCAGATCTGGTTGCCATCGTGCGCGCGGTCGTCGAAGAATTCACCGACGGCCCGACCGGTGCCGGGCCGGCGATTCGGGTGTCCGCAGAGGGCGCGGTCGCGGGCCAGTGGGACGCCTTCCGGCTCGAGCAGGTGGTCCGGAACCTGCTCTCGAACGCGCTGAAGTACGGCTCGAAGCAACCGGTGGAAGTCGAGGTCGCCGAAAAAGCTGGCGAGGCGGTGCTGGTGATCCGCGATCGAGGTATCGGCATTGCTCCGGGCGATCACCAGCGGATCTTCGAACCGTTCGAGCGCGCCGTCTCCGGGCGTCAGATCAGCGGCTTCGGCCTCGGACTCTATATCGCTCGCCAGATTGTCGAGGCGCACAACGGCGCGATCACCGTCGACAGTGCTCCGGGACAAGGTTCGACGTTCACAGTCCGCATTCCCTGCACCGCGGATGCACGCTTCACGCCCGGCGTCGGAGCACGAGCAGGCGGGGCGGCCGATCGTTTGCTGTGAGGATGCCCGTAGGAACGGTCGCGTTGCCAGTCTCGTATTCGAGCAGCGGGTCCGTCGGGGGCAACAGCGGGGCAACGAAGGCTGAAGAGAAACCGAACTGAAGAAAGTCTGGCAGGTCAGGTGGCGTTCCCACAGAGATTCGAAGACGAAACGCAGTGAACCCATGAACCGGCGGCGACGGACGCAAATCGTCGAACTGACCGGATCTACGGAGCTTCTCGCGGATGCCCTTCTCCCCGCCGGTCCTCGTCACTCCCCTGATTTCCCCCCAAATCTTGGAAGAATCGTGGAAGAATTTCGAGGTCCCCATTCTGAGTTGCTCCCACGATGGGAACAGACTAGATTGTCCAGGTGAGAGTGATTTCGGTGCGCGCCCTGCGGGACTTCTGGGCCAAGCACACGGATGCTGAGGAGCCACTACGAGCATGGTTCAAGGAGGCACAGAGGGCGAACTGGACGAGCACTGCCGACGTGAGGGCGCGCTACCCGGCGGCCAGTTTCGTCGGCAAGAACCGGATCGTCTTCAACATCAAGGGCAACAAGTACCGGCTGATCGTCATCTTTCGCCCGCCGCACGTCTTCATTCGTTACCTGGGAACCCACGCCGAATATGACCGCATCGACGCAGCCACAGTCTAGGGAAGTGACCGTCCCGCTCATCCGCAGCGACGCCGACCTCGACCGCGCGCTGGTAGAGATCAACGCGCTGATGGACAAGGACACCTTGGCCCAGGCCGAGGAGGATCGGCTGAACACCATGACGGTGCTGGTCGAGGCCTACGAGCGCGAGCACTTCCCCATCGGCCCGCCCGATCCCATCGAGGCGATCAAGTTCAGGCTGGAGCAGTTGGGCTACGAGACGCCGGCCGAACAGACGAAGGTCCTCATGCCCATCATGGGCACGCGGGCGCGCGTCCACGAGGTCATGCACAAGAGCCGGGGGCTGTCGCCCAGGATGGTCAACGGCTTGTGGAAGAAGTTCGAGATCCCGCTCGAGGTTCTCGTCAGCGGAATGCTCACACCGAAGAAGAAGAGCAAGAAGGGCGCTGCCAAAACGCACGAGGCATCGCGCAACCGCCGCCGCCCGGCGGGCATCGCGAAAAATCCGAAGAAGCCGTCGCACCAGCCACGCCACGCGGTTGCGGGCTAATTTCACTCTCTCGACGACACCCGCTCGCATGGCAGACCGGCGCATGTCTAGGCCCCTCGTTCCGTCCCAGACCGTGTTGTGCCGCCATGTGCCGCTGGTTTCCGGCACATGAGCGGCAAATGGAGTGACGGTGGCGACGGCTCCCGAACGGTACCGCACTGCTTCATCGTCGCGGACAACGCCAAAATCGTCTGGGTCGGGAGCGTTGCGCGCGTGCCTGAAGATGCTTGACGGTTCCGTGCACGAAGGTCTACCGCATCGACCTTCCGTCGGGAGGCTTTTGCGCCCTCCTCGGTGAGCACGAGCGAGGACGAGCGCCGAAGAGCCATCGAGATGTTTTGCGGGGGTGCTTGATGGCAGATTAGAACCCACCAGGAGGAGAGAAATGGCTGCTGCCCCGCTTGACGCGCGCATCAGGGAACTGCGCCTGCTCGCGAAGATCGACGCCACCGGTGCGTTGGACTTGCCCCAAACGCACGACCTCGAACTGCGCGACAAGTCGATGATCGTAGAGTTGATCGATGGAGGACTGCTAAACGGGCCGAGTACCCGTACGATCCAGTACTCGGACTCCCACAGCGTCAACAGGTCCAGCGTCAGCGGCATCACCGAGTTCGAGCGGTCGGATGCCATGGCTCGTGTGATGGGCGGTCAGCAGGTCACTCTGCGCATCAGCCACAAGGGTCGCGTCCGCCTCGCAGAGCTTGAGCAGGCGCTCAAGACGGGCCGAGACCGCGACCCTACGGACACGGTCATCAGCAAGCGCCATTTAGAGAAGGACCTCATCATCGCCTTGGTGTCCGCGAGCGCGGAGTCGCCCGTCGCCGTCGGCATGCTGGACATGAACGGTTTGAAGCAGATCAACGACACCGTCGGCCACGGCGCCGGGGATGACGCTATCGAAACGTACTTGAGGGCCGTTGCCATGTTTCTCGGCGACGACGCCGAGGGTTATCGCGGGGAGAGCAGCGATGAATTGGTCATCATCATGCCGGGCGCCTCGTTGGAGGTCGCGGTCAAGACCATGCGCGATGCCCTCACTCAGTTGGGCAAGGAAAAGGTCGAGGGCGTGCCCTTCCTGTCAGCGTCCTGCGGGGTGACCACTACGACGGACCCAAACACGGATGCGAGGGAACTTCTCAGGAGGGTGGACGCGATCCAGTACAGGGCGAAGGAAGAGTCGAGGACGCGCTCGCCCCGTCCGAGCGTTTTGGCGGTCAACGACAACCCAGTCGAGATCCTGCCGGAGCCTGTTCCCGGCCTTGTGCAGTACGCGCGAGATCAGATGAAGGACAGATGAACAGCGCTACGACCTTGATCCGCCGCGTGGTCGGGCGCCCGGCGTCCAACTCGTCTCCCAAGCCGCGTACCTTTTCGCCCGCAGCGCCGGCAGACCAAGAGCATGTCGCCCGGCCGGGTTGCTGCCCGGTCTCAGTCCCAGAGATCCACCTCGCCATCGAAGTTGATCAGCACCGACCCGGACTCGGCAGGCCCCGTACGCAGCAGGGACTCGAAGGCCTCCACGATGCTGCGGGGCGCGAGGTACTCGTGGGCGATCCTCGCCAAGAAGGTCGTCGGCAACTCCAGCGTAAGCGCCTCTTTCTTGAAGGTCGCCACCGGGAGGTCGCGCAGATCATCCTCGCTGGCCGCTTCCGACAGGTGCGACTCGGGCCCGCGTACGACGGTCCAGCCCTTCGACGCGATGTACCGCACGACGGCAGAGATATTTAGGCGCGACACGCTAACCATCGTGCCCGTCATCAGCTTCACGCGCATCATGGGAGAGAACGGGTAGATGGAGTATGGAGCGAAGTTGCGAACGTGATGGTAGCGATCCGTCCCGAACGACCTGATGACAAGGTCGCCGTTGTCGGCCCAGCGGTCGGCGATGGCGCGCGCTTTCTCCAACTTGCCGAGGTCCGGGTCGGCACGGAGCGCGGTGGACCAGTCCACGAACTCAACGGTGAGATGCTCGCCGATGACGGCGGACGCCGTGCCCGTGCGCTCCGCCTCGTCCAGCACCGGCTTGACGGCTTTAAAATAAGCGGCCGGCCGCACGGGCACGGACCGAAGGCGAACCGTCTCTCCCAGATGGTCGCCTTCCTTTTCGGTTAGGAACTTGAGTGTCTCGACGAGGTCTGCGCGTTGTCGCAAGAGTTTTCCGCTCTTCGTGCGCGACGACTTCACCTCCACGAACTCGAAGTTGTTCGCGTCGTGCCGGATCGTAAGGTCGGCTTTTTTCAAGAAGTGCGTCAGATCGTTCAGAATCGCGAGCCCCTGCGTCTGGTTCCATAGCTCGGCGAGCGCGCCCAACTCCGCCGCGAGGCCCTCGATGTTGACGTGGGGTTTCCGGGCGTGCGTCGCCAGAACCGTCAGCGTGGCCCGGTCGTGATCGAACAACCTCCACGCGATGCCATCTCCGATATCCCGCAGTGCGCGCCGGATTCGGTTGTGCATGTCCTGCTGTGCTTGCAGGGAATCGATATCGCGCTCTCGTTCGGCCACATCTGGTGCAGTCTTGATCTCGTCGAGCTTGCCCTTGCATGAGGCTACAGCCTTCTCCGCGTCAACAAGGTCGGCCAGCAGCGCCATCTGGAGTTTGAAGAGCGGGAAGGCATTCCAACGCCGCCGCAGAGCCACACCGAGATGGTCTTCCAGAATCATCAAGTGCTCGTCCGGCGGAAACGCACGGCCGCCGAACGCAGACACCTGCTTGCGGCGAAAGTCGTCGAACGCGACCGAACGCGGGGAGAAGGTTTTCCTAGGGGGGCGCGACTCGGTCATCTTCGACATGGTCCGCCTAGCACCTGCGCGACGCAACAACCCTGCGATCACCGACGAACCGGTTTCAATGGCTGGTCGAGGTGCGTCGCAGCAGGGTAGGGAAGAAAGATCCGACTGGACTTCACGAGCCTGCTCCTCTCCGGCTTCCCGGCGTCCACTCCGTCTCCCAAGCCGCGTATCTCCGGTGGCCTGCGCCGCGGCGAGATGATCGCGCTCGAACAGGCGGACATTGCGCCGACGCGGCTGACGGTGGCGCGCAGCGAGTGGCAGGGCAAGGTGGGCAAGCCCAAGGGGGGCAAGATCCGCCACGTCCCGCTGACCGAGCGGCTGAAGCTGGCCATCGGGGCGGTGCGCCACCTGCGCGGCAAGCGGCTGCTCTGGCAACCGGCCGGGGCGAAAGTGAAGGTGACGACGCTGCAGAGCTGGCTGGAAGTGGCCTGCCGCCGCGCAGGGCTGCCGGAGTCGCGCAACGTCCACAAGCTGCGGCACACCTTCTGCTCGCACTTGGCCATGCGCGGCGCCGCGACGCGGGCCATCCAGGAGCTCGCGGGCCACGCCGACATCAAGACGACGCAGCGCTACATGCACCTGTCCCCGGGCTCGACAGAGGCCGCCATCGCCCTGATCGACGGGAAAGCCCGGGGAGCGGGCAGGGACAAGGGTTCTGCGAAGGGCTGATTTACAGAGTGGCGTCCCCACAGAGATTCGAAGTGTCCAAACCGTAGTCGGAGAAAATCGCGACGGTGCGCCCTCTTGCAACGCATCTGTCCATTCCGACAACGGATTTGCGAGTCCACAACAGTCCCATCGGTCCCCGACGCTGACCGTGAAACACCGCCCGCCATGGAGTACCGGCGGAGTGCGGTAACGGCCGATCACCGCCGGCAGTGGAGTGCCGAAGAAGTGTGTGTGCCGTCGATCGAGGCGAGAAGATCACCGGTCAACGCGCCTTGGGTGAGCCAGTCGAGTTCAGGTCGTCTTGACCAGTTCCCCTAAGAGGGGTACATTCTTCCCCGTGATCAAGGTCGTCGTGCTCACGGAGCGCGCAAGGAAGGATTTGCGAACCGTGCCGATGCAGGTGCTCGACAAGTTCGAGGCGTGGGTTCAGTCGGTCGAGGCGATCGGCCTCGAAGAGGTGCGCAAGATTCCTGGATTCCACGACGAGCCCCTGAAGGGCAAGCGCACAGGCCAGCGCTCCATACGGCTCAACCGCGCGTATCGCGCGATCTACGTCGTGAGCAAGGGTGCGGCCGAGTTCGTGTCGGTCGAGGAAGTCAACAAGCACGAGTACTGAGGAGCAGAAGATGGGCAAAGAGAAGAAGAGCGCCGTGGTGAAGTATCTGGAGAAGCTCCGAGGCGGACCGCTCACCCTCGGCGCCTTGTTGCGATCCATCCGCGAAAGCGACGAGCACACGCTGGAGGGTCTCGCGAAGCGCTTTGGCGTCTCGCGCTCCCACCTGTGCGACATCGAGAAGGAGCGCCGCGGAGTGAGCGCCGAGCGCGCAGCACGTTGGGCACGCGTCCTCGGCTACCCCGAGGCACTCTTCGTGAAGCTCGCGATGCAGGCAGAACTCGATGCAGCGGGCATCAAGCTGAAGATCGACGTCAAGGCAGCCTGACCGCGGAGTGGTTCCTGCATCCGCCAGAGGGTAGACTCCGGTTGTGCGGCCCGACGCTGCGAAGATCGTCTCTGAAGTACTGAAGCTCCCCACGGAAGAGAGGATCGAGTTGGTCGACCGCCTGCTTCAGAACCTCGACGACGAGGAACGCGACGCGCTCGATGACGCCGATCGCGAGCGCTTGCACGGCGCGATCGCGCGATCTGA
The DNA here is from genome assembly GCA_025350525.1 of Deltaproteobacteria bacterium. GTDB lineage: Bacteria > Myxococcota > Myxococcia > Myxococcales > 40CM-4-68-19 > 40CM-4-68-19. The sequence goes on along the minus strand of JANXXR010000605.1, from coordinate 1,806 downwards.
AGAGCAATTCCGCGCGGGGCACTCGATACCTTCGAAGACCGTTCTCAGCCGCCTCCGCAAGCGCTGACAGTGAAACGAAACCGGGACGAGTTCTCGCTGGAGGCAGCGAGTCACGTCGAGACCGTCGCCGCGTGGTGGGTCGCCAACCGGCCGGCTGCCCGCTCCTCTTCGCGACTGAACATCGTGCCGCGCTCGGTCAACTCCAACGCTCGCCGCATTCCGGGCTGCCGTATGCACCAGTCGGCGCCCGTCCGACGCGACGACTCCTGCTTCCGAACTCTGGTCATCACGTCTACCACCTGGCCGACGATCACACCGGAATCGTTCGCGTCTACGCCGTCCGGGTACCCGCGTGCGCACCTGGGACCTGCGTATGTGAAGAGCACGTAGGGTATCGTCTTGCGATGCCGCTCGCCCGACTGGCCGCAACCGCCGCTGGTTGTGCTGCGTTCCTGATGCTGCGGCATGTGCAGCTTCCGTGGCTGAATCTCTCGAGCTTGAGCGGAGAGGTTCCGCCGGGGGCTTCGGTGGGCGCACTCGGGCTCGAGCCGATTCTCTTCGCCTGGATCGCGGTCGAAACCGCTGCTGTGCTCGTGCCGCGATGGCGCGCGCTGCGCGACACGAACCGCGCCACTCTTGATCGCGCCTCCGTGGCGCTGGCCGTTCTCGTCGCGTTGGTCGAGGCTTTCGGCAGCGCGCGGTATCTGGAGTCGGTCAGGACTGGCTACTACCCCGTTGCAATCGTGTCCGGCGCCGCTTTCATGGTGCCGGTTGTTGCCACGCTCGTTGGGGGAGTTTGCTCGGCACTGGCGATCTCGTGGTTCATCGATCAGCACGGCATCGGCCGCGGCATGTCGATCCTGCTCGCCGCCGAGGCACTGACGTCGCTGCCGAGCCTCCTCTTTCGCTACCAGCACGAGGAATTCGGACCGAAAGAGAACGTAGCGCTGGTCGTGGCGGTCGGCGGGACGATGCTGATTCTCGCGGCGCGCCGTCCGTTGCGGCTGCCGGTGTCGGGGCTCGATCCTGTTCTGCGCCCGCTCGGATTGCAGCGGGTTGCGCGGGTCATCTACCAAATCAAGAGCCTGCCGCTACGTTGGCTGGTACGGGGCGGCGTGATTATCGCGCTGACGGCCGCGCTTGCATGTCTCTTCAACACGCGAGAGAACGCCGCACGTCGCGCCGCGTTGCCATCAGCGATCGCGCGGACCATCGTCTATCTGGCGGTGATGGAGCTGCTGCTCGTCTACTTCCCCATCGATCTCCTCGGCCTCGCCACGGCCGCCGCGGTAGCGATGGATGTCGCGGCGGAACTGCGCCTGGAAATCGCTGGAGGCAAGCCCGTCGCGGTCCGCAGAATTCAGAAGCCGGACCGTGCCGACGATCTGATCGAATCGCTGCGAGAAGCGGGGATTCCTGCTGTGGCCCAAGGCGCCTTCCACCGGACGCTGCTGCAATTTTTCGGACCCTTCATCCCCGTCGACATCCTGGTGCCTGCAGCGCAGGCAGCGCGGGCGTCGGTCGTGGTCGGCTCACGCTAATCGGCGCGCGCGGCAGAGAACGACGGCCATATCGTCGGGGAGATCGCCTGACCTGAGTTGCGTCAATAGGACGAGGTCACGAGCTGCGGCGTCGAGATCCTCCCGCAACGCGATCTTCGCGATGTCCTGCCGGGGCCCGTACTTCAGCAGGCCATCTGACGCGAGCAACAGCGTCCCCGCGCCTAATGGCCTGCGGAACGGCACGGGTAAAGCGGACCCGCTGCCAACCAGCGGCTTCCGGACCTGCTGCTCGGTCAAGTCCTCG
>JANXXR010000336.1 GCA_025350525.1 Deltaproteobacteria bacterium | reverse complement strand
GCAGATCGCCGAGCTCCTCGGCAAGATCGGCATGCTCGACGACCGCCAGGTAGACGCGGTCATGTCGCGCGCCGGCTCGCACAGCGGCGGCTACGTCGTCCAGCAGGTGGCCGAGATGGGCTACGCCACCGAGGGCACCGTGGCCCGCGCCATCTCCGTCGAGCTGGGGCTGCCGCGCATCGACCTCGCCATGACGCCGCCCGAGCCGGCCGCGGTGGCGCTGCTCGACGCCCGCACCTGCGCCGACCGCTTCGTCCTGCCGGTGGCGCTGCGCGAGAACGGCGACCTGCTCTGGCTGGCCATGGCCGACCCCACCGACCAGGAGTCCATCGGGGTGGTGCGGCGCAAGACGCAGAAGCGGGTGCGCCCCGCGGTGGCCGGCCCGAGCGAGATCCTGCGCGCGGTGCGGCTGCTCTACTCGGCGCCCAACGCCGGCACCGGCAAGCCCGAGTCGGTGCAGGACGACAAGCTCGCCGCCATCGAGATCGAGAACGACGACGACGAGGCGCAGGGGCAGGAGGTCTTCGAGGTGGTCAACGTCGGCGAGGACATCGGCGGCGAAGGTTCGCCGCTCTCGCGCATCGCCAAACAACTGGGCGTCGAGGTGCCCGCCAACATGCCCTCGCGCCGCGAGGCGCCGGCGGCGGCGCGCGCGAAGGTTCCTCCCGAGGCCGCGCCGCACTTCGACGCGCGTGCGCCCAGGACCGCCATTCCGCCCAAGACCGATCCGCGCATCCGGGCGCCTCTCTCGGCGCCGCCGCCGCCGCTCAACTTCGACGACTTCTTTTCGGCGGGAGGCGGAGGCGAGATCGAGGCAGACGACCTCAGCGAGGAAGACGCCACGACGCTTGCGGCCTTGCGGGCCTCGATGGAAAAGGGCGCGCTCGTGCTGCGCTCTCTGGCCGAGCTGTGCGTGGAGAAGGGCCTCTTCACCCGCGAAGAAATGAAGCGCCGAAACCAGAAGCCCTAGAAGCAAAGGCGCACCACGGAGTCACGGAGGGCACGGAGACAGGCTTTTTGGCTTTTGTCCGCGCGATCCCTCGGGCGCACGCCCCGCGCCCATCCAAAACCTCCCCGCCTCCGTGCCTCCGTGGTGCGCTTTAGCTTTGTCTCAGACTTTGAGGACGTCGCGGTGGGTGACCTTGACGTTCGCCCGCTGGTTCTCCCGCAGGCGCTTCCCCAGCTCCTCCGAGAGCGCCACGCTCCGGTGCCTCCCGCCGGTGCAGCCGATGCTGACCGTCAGGTAGCTCTTCCCTTCCGCCCGGTACTGCGGAATCAAGAACGCCAGCATTCCCTCCAGCCGCGAGAGAAACTCCTGCGTCTGGGTCCGCTCCAGCACCCAGCTCGCCACCCGCGGATCGGTGCCCGGGTGCGGCTTGAGCCCTTCGACGAAATAGGGATTGGGCAGGAAGCGCACGTCGAAGACCAGGTCGCTGGCCGGCGGAATGCCGTTGCGAAAGCCGAAGCTGAGCAGCGTGATGTTGAGCGCGTTCTCGCGCCCGGGGCCGCCGAACTTGGCGGTGATGGTGTCGCGCAGCTCGTGCACGTTGAGCCGGGTGGTGTCGATGATCTGGTCGGCCAGCGCCCGCAGCTGCGCGAGCAGGAGCCGCTCCTGGGCGATGCCGTCGGCGACGCTGCCCTCGGGGCTGAGCGGATGGCGCCGCCGCGTCTCCGAGAAGCGCCGCATCAGCGCCTCGTCGGTGCTGTCGAAGAAGATGACCTCCAGCTGGTGCCCCTCGCGCCGCACCTCCTCCAGCGCGGCCGGGGTCTTCTCGAGAAAGCGCGCCTCGCGGGCGTCGACCACGATGGCGAGCCGCTGCACCTCGTCGCTGGTGCCGTGCGAGACCAGCTCCAGCAGCTTGGGCAGGAGCATGACCGGAAGGTTGTCGATGCAGAAGTAGCCCAGGTCCTCGAGCGCCTTGGTGGCGGTGGACTTGCCCGCGCCCGAGAGCCCCGTCACCAGCACGATGCGGTGGGTGTCCTTCCCGCGCGGCGGCGGATTGTTCTCCTGCTCCGGGTCCGCCACCTACTCCACCTCGTCGCCGATCCCGCGCGTGACGGTGGCCTGCGCGATCTCCCGCGACAGCTTCTCCTGAAACTCCTTGGCCGAGTGGTGCCCCTGCAGCTTGAGCAGGTGGTTGCGCGCCGCCACCTCTACGATGGTGGTCAGGTTGCGCCCCGGCCGGACCGGGACGACCAGCAGCGGGACCTCGACGTCGAGCATCGAGTATTTCTGCTCCTCGACGCCCAGCCGGTCGTACTCGACCTTGTCGTCCCACTCGACCAGCTCCACCACCATCTCGACCTTCTTGCGCTCGCGGACGGCCGAGACGCCGAAGAGATCCTTGATGTTGATGATGCCGATGCCGCGGATTTCCATGTGGTGCTTGATGATCTCGGAGCCGCTGCCGTAGACGCTGCCGCTCTGCTTGCGCTTCAAGTCGACGATGTCGTCGGCCACCAGCCGGTGGCCCCGGGTGACGAGGTCGAGGGCCAATTCGCTCTTGCCGATGCCGCTCTTGCCGAGGATGAGCACCCCGACGCCGATGACGTCGATGAGCACGCCGTGCACCGAGGTCGAGGCCGTCAGCGCCTCCCCCAGGAAGCGCTCGATGTTGTCGATGAAGGTCGAGGATAGGTGGCTGGTGCGGAGCAGCGGCACGCGCGCGTCGGAGGCCTCGCGCTTCATCCAGTCTTCCACCGGCAGGTTCTTGGTGACGACGAGGCAGGCGAGCGGGAGCTGGAAGAGGTTGCGCACCCGCTTCATGGCTTCGTCGTGCTTCAAGGTGGCGAGGTAGCTGATCTCGGTGTTGCCGAACACCTGCAACCGGTCCTTGTGGATGTGCTCGGTGAAGCCGCTGAGCGCGAGCCCGGGCTTCTGGATCCGCGAGCTGACGATGCGGCGGTCGAGCCCGTTCTCCCCCGCCAAAAGCTCGAGGCGCAGGTCGAAGTCCTTGTCCTTGACGAGCTGCTCGATCTTGATCGAGTCCATTCGTCGCGATCCTAGCATGTGCTATTCAATCGCGTGGCCGAATCCCCTCCGCCAGCCAGCTTCCGCACAGTCTTCGCGCAGCCCGCCTTCCGCACGCTCTGGCTCGCGCAGTTCGTCTCGGTGTTCGGCGACTTCCTCGCCATCTTCGGCGTCATCAGCCGCATCACCTTCACCCTGCACGGCACCGCCACCCAGGTGGCGCTGGTCATCGTCGCGTACATGGCGCCGATGACGGTGGTGGCCCCCGTCGCCGGAGTGCTCGTCGACCGCTGGCCGGTCCGCCGGGTGATGATCGCAAGCGACCTCATCCGCGCCGTCCTCGCCGCCTCGCTGGTGCTGGCCCACTCGGTGCCGCAGATCGCGCTGACGCTGGCCACGCTGGGGCTGGTCTCCAGCTTCTTCGGCCCGGCGCAGTCGGTGGCGCTGCGCACGCTGGTGGCCAAGGAGGATCTGCTCTCCGCCAACGCGCTGCTCGCGCAGGCCTTCTACCTCGTGCGCGTGCTCTCGCCCGCCCTCGCCGGCGCGCTGGTCGCCTGGCTGGGCGCGAACGCCTGCTTCTGAATCGACGGCGGCAGCTTCCTCTTCTCGGCGGCGATGATCTTCTCGCTCACCATCGTCCGGCCGCTGCTGGACCGCGATGGCTCGCTGCGCGCGCTCCTGCGCGACTTCGTCGAAGGCAACCGCTTCATCTTCACCCACCGCGAGCTGAGATTCGCCTTCCTCTCCAGCTGCGCGGCCATGTTCGTGCTCAGCTCCTTCAGCCCGCTCATCTCCGTCTACATCCGCGACTCGCTGGGCGCCGGTCCCCTGCTCTACGGCGCCATCAGCGCCATGGTCGGCGTCGGGCTCATCGCCGGCACCACGGTGGTCCGCGGCGTGGCGGTGCGCCGGCCCATCGAGGAGGTGGTGCTGGCCGGTCTCTTCGGCCTCGGCCTGGGCGCGGCGCTGCTGGGCGGCTTTGCCTTCACCGCCACCGCGGCCATCAGCACCTTCCTTCTCGGCGTGGGCATCGCCTTCGTCATCGTCCCCGCGCAGACGCTCTCGCAGAAGGAGACGCCGCCGCAGATGCAGGGCCGCGTCTCCAGCACCTTCATCGCCATGTTCTCGCTGGCGCAGGTGCTGGGCATGCTGCTCTCGGGCTTCCTCGCCGACCGCCTCGGCATCCGCCAGCTCTTCCTCGCTTGCGGCGCCGTGGTCATCGCCCTGGCGGTCGGGGGCTGGCTCAGTACTTCGCGTCCTCGTCGGAGATGATCTTGAAGATGCCCGCCGCGCCCTCGGCGGACAGGATGCTCTGCCGGAACTGCGGCTGCTTGAAGAGCCGCGAGATCCGCGCCAGCGCCTTCAAGTGCAGCCCCGCCGAGTTCTCCGGCGCGAAGAGCACGAAGAAGAGGTAGGTGGGCCTTCCGTCGATGGAAGCGAAGTCGACGCCCTTCTGCGAGCGGGCGAAGGCCGCGATCAGCCCGGGGAGGCCGGGCAGCTTGCCGTGCGGGATGGCCACTCCTTCGCCGATGCCGGTCGAGCCCAGCTTCTCGCGCTCGAGGAGCGTCTCGGTGAGGCGCGCGGCGCTGAGCCCGGGAGCGGCGCGGGCGAGCCCGGCGCACAGCTCGCCGAGCACCCCCGCCTTGTCGGTCGAGGCCAGGTCGGGGAAGACCAGGTCCTCGCGGAGGAACTCGGCGATCCGCATCGCACCGTTCTACTTCATTTCGCTGCGGAGGCGCGACCCACCCGCGCGGCTTCGAGCGCGCCCAGCACGCTCTCGCCTCCGGGGGCGATGAGCCCGAAGTTTCCGTCCTTGCGCCGGTAGATGACGTTGACGTCGGACGACTCCGGCCGCGTGAAGACGAGGAAGTCGTTGTTGAGGAGGTCCATCTGCATCAGCGCCTCCTCGACGCTCATCGGCTTGGCGAGGAACTCGTCGGAGCGCAGCACCTCCGGCTGGAGGCCCATCTCCTCGTCCTTGGCGTTGGCGGAGAAGACCTCGTACCGCACCCGCACCGGGCCGTTGGCGTGGATGTGCGCCGGGCGGTGGCTCTTCAGGCGATCCTTGTGCTTCTTCAGCTGGGTCTCGATCTTGTCGATGGCCGTGTCGATGGAGGCGTACATGTCCTCGGACTTGTCCTTGCCGCGGACGTGGAAATGCCCGGCGTGCAGGTTGATGTCCGCGTGATGGAGGTAGCGCTCGAGGGAGAGCGTGACGTGCACTTCGGTCACCTTGTCGAGGTACTTGTCGACCACCTTGCCCAGCTTGTCCTGGACGTGATTGCGCAGCGCATCGGTGGCGAACATGTTCCTGAAGGTGATGTTGACCTGCATGGATGAGACCCCCTGAAGCGGGTAGGACGGGTTAGAAGAACTTCTTGCGCTTGCTGGACGGCAGGATGCCGAGCACCTCCCTGTATTTGGCGACGGTACGGCGTGCGATGTCAACGTTCTGCGACCGCAGGATTTCCACAATCTTCTGATCGCTGTACGGCTTGTCTCCGGGCTCGGCGGCGACCACCTGCTTGATCTGGTTCTTGACCGCCTCGGAGGCGATGTCCTCGCCGCCGACGCGGCTGATCGAGGAGTTGAAGAAGAACTTCAATTCGTAGATGCCCTGCGGCGTGTGCACGTACTTGTTGGTGGTGACGCGCGAGACGGTGCTCTCGTGCATGCCGATGTCCTCGGCCACGTCGCGCAGGATGAGGGGCTTGAGGAAGGCGATGCCCTTGTCGAGGAAGTCGCGCTGGAACTTGATGATGCTGTCGGTGACCTTGACGATGGTGCGCTGGCGCTGGTGGATGCTGCGGATCAGCCAGACCGCCGAGCGCAGCTTCTCCTGAATGAACTCCTTGTCGGCCTTGCCGGAGCCGTTCTTGAGCGCGTTCCGGTAGTGCTGGCTGATGCGGAGCTTGGAGAGGCCGTCGTCGTTCAGGACCGTGTGGTACGTCTCGCCGACCTTCATGATGTAGACGTCGGGCGTGATGTACTGCGGGTCGTCGCCGGCATAGAGGCGGCCGGGCTTGGGCTCGAGGCGCGAGAGCAGCTTGATCGCGGCCACCACCTCCCCGAGCGAGACTTTCAGATCTTTGGCGATCACCTGGTACTTCTTGGTCTCCACCGCCTTGAGGTGCTTGCCGATGATCACCGGCAACAGCTCGGCGTCGGGGTCGTCCTTGCCCTCGCCCTGGGTGATGAAGACGTGGGCCTGCACGAGCAGGCACTCGCGCAGGTCGCGCGACCCGCAGCCGACCGGATCGAAGCGCTGGATGCGCTTGAGCACCTTGTCGGCGCTCGCGGCC
>JANXXR010000290.1 GCA_025350525.1 Deltaproteobacteria bacterium | reverse complement strand
AGCGAGGACTACAACCTGGCGGTGGCGCTGCGGCAGGCGGTGTTGAGCGTCTGGACCATCTGGCCGCTCCACCTTCCGCTGGCGCTCCTCGGCGTGCCGCCCGCTGTCTTCCTCCTCGTCGATTCGGCCTCGACCTTGTATCAATTCTGGATCCATACCGAATTGATAGGAAAGCTCGGCTGGTATGAATGGATTTTCAATACGCCCGCGAAGCACCGGGTGCACCACGCGGTCAATCCCCAATACCTCGACAAGAACTATGCGGCCACCTTGTGCATCTGGGACCGGCTCTTCGGGACCTTCGAGGAGGAGGTCGAGCAGCCGGTCTACGGGCTGGTGAAGCCGCTCGGCAGCTTCGACCCGATGTGGGCCCAGGTGCATCACTTCTTCGAGATGGCCCGCCGCACCCGCGAGCACCGTGGCCTCGACCGGCTGCGCGTCTGGCTCAAGGGCCCCGAGTGGGGCTTTCCGCCGGCGCCGCCCGCCACCCGCGCCGGGCAGAAGAAACATCAAGTGCAGCTCTCGGCGGCGGAGTTGTGGTGGCTCTCGACGACGGTGCTTCTGGCCATCGTCGGCACCACCGCGCTGCTCTGGTCTCAGGACAGCTGGCTGCTTCCGCGCAAGGCCGCGGTGGGCGGGGCGCTGCTCCTGCTCATCGCCAGCTGGGGCTTTCTCCTCGACCGACGCCTGATCTGGAGCAGGAGCGCCAGCGCGCCCAGCACCGCGCCCGGTCCCGTCTGAGCCTGCGAGCAGCCGCAGCCGCCGCCGTTTGAGGAGGCTCCCGGCGTCAGCGTGATGGGGTCGAGGTTGCCGGTCACCGTCTCCTTGCCGCGCGGGTAGATGTCGCAGATGGCCTGGATGTCGTCGGCGCCGAGCACGCGCTTGGAGGTCTCGCCCTCCGGCGCCGTCGGGTACATGGTGGCGGTCGGGTCCGTATTGTTGTGATCGAGGCCCAGCGTGTGCCCGGCCTCGTGCGTGATGGTGTTCTGCACGTCGAGGCGCACGCAGCCGGTCTGGTTGGGATCGCTGCAGGGCGGGCCGTCCACCGCGGTGAAGATGAACTTGTTGCCGATGCTGTCCACCGAGTCGTTGATCTCGATGTCGGTGTCGTTGATCTGCCCGGTGAACCGGTTCGAGGTGGTGGTGGTGGTGGCGATGACGCCGTCTCCGTGGTCCCAGCAGTCGTAGGAGTTGGCGCAGCCGCCCTGGGCCAGGCACGGGTCGCCCGCCGGGACCACCCCGCCGTTGGTCCCCTTGCCGCAGCGCCGCGTGCGGAAGAGGACCAGATTGCGGTTGTACTGGCCCGGAAAGTAGCCGACCACGCGGTCCTTCGGATTCAGCGAGAGGCCTTGATCCTGGAAGGCCAAGTCGGAGCAGGTGACGCCGGCCCAGGTCTGGAAGCTGCGCTGGATGGCGGTGAAGGCGGCGGGCCCCGGCACATCGGGGGTGCCGAGGGCGTCGATCTGGAAAGGATGCCCGCGCGTCGACCACCAGATCTTCACCCCGCCGCCGTTGACCGACTGCTGGTACGCAAACACCGGCCAGCTCCAGCTCACCAACAAAAGCAAAATCCACCACGGAGGCACAGAGGGCACGGAGAAAGACTTTTCGGTTTGAGCAGCGCGTCCTCGGGCCCCCGAGGTCACCCCAACCCAAAAACCTCCGTGCCCTTCGCGCCTTCGCGGTGAGATTTTGCTTTTCCGCAGGGCGAAGAGGACGAGCGGGAGAAAGACGTACCAGTGGCGCCGCCGCTGGAGCAGCCGCGGGTGCTGCAGGCGGTGCGGACCTCGAGCGCCGCAAAGAGCACCGTCGCCTTTCCCGAGCGCAACGAGAGCCGCGCATCGAGGAGGCCCAGGCCACGCAGCGCTTCCGGCGGGACGATGGCGACCAGCCTGTCGCCCGCGTCGCGGCCCAGCCCCGACTGCAAGAGCATCGCATCGCCCGCGAACAACTCCAGCGCCACCGGGTCCGGCGCGCGTCCGACCGAGAGCGTGAGGTTGCGCGACAAGCCCGGCCCGACCTGCTGCGTCTCTTGAACGCAGGCCGGGACCAGCGCGAGCAGCTCGGGCGCCACCTCGGGCTGCGCCGACGGCTGCAGCGCGGTGAGGCCCGCGAGATCGTCGGGCGAGAGGACCCGCCGCGGGCCGGGAGTGATCGAGGGGGCCATCACGTCGGCGTCGAGCGCTTGCCGCACCGTGGGCGGGAGGGCCGTGCACGAGGGCGTCTGCGTGTCGAGATCGCCGCAGGGATGCGCCAGCCCGAGCGCGTGGCCCAGCTCGTGCTCGACGATCGACCGCACGTCGAGCGCACGGTCGCTGCCGTCGGTAGCCCAGTCGAAGTCGGCGGCGTTGAGGTGGATGCGCGCGGCGGTGAGGTCGTGGCCGCTCAGGGTCAGGCTGGTGAAGCCTGCGGCGTTGTGCCCGCCCGGAAACTCCGCGCCGGTGTCGAACTGCACGGTGACCTCGCCCTGCTGCGGCGCGCGCGGGCTGGTCTGGCCCTGGTAGCGCACCGGCACGTGCGCGCTCTCCACCGCCTGCCAGGTCTCGGCAGCGCGGACGACGGCGAGGCGCAGATCGCTGCCGGGCTTGAGGCGAAGGCCGGCAGGAGGATCGAAGAGCCGCACGGTGAGGGGGCCTGCCGCGAAGCTCCAGCGCTGCGGCGTGCCGTCGGAGGCAAGGTGCGTCTCCCAGGCGGAGGCGGAGAAGGCGCAGAGCGCGATGAGCAGCGCCGCCCTCACTTGCGGGCCAGCACGCGGGCGCGCAGTTCGTCGAGGGAGAAGTCGTCCTGCTCGGCGCCGCAGCCCTGGCACTCGAGGCCGCGCCGGTCGCGCAGCGCGCGCTTCGGCAGCGAGGGAAGCGCGGCGCCGACGGCAAACTTGCCCAGGGCCATTCTGGATACTGAATAGACTCCACTCGCGCGATGGAGGAGGAACACCACCACCTCCTCGCCGCCGCGGAAGAGCGCCGCGCCCTGGACTTCCTGGGCAAGCTCGCCGACCTCGCCGCCCTCGACCAGCACGGCGATCTCCGGCTGGATCTCTCCCTTCCAGGTCTCGATGGGCCGCAGCACGGCGGTGGTGAAGATCTGCCCGCCGCCCACGCCGAAGGCGCTGCGGGTCCGCACCACCTGCGCGTGCACCACCAGGTCGGCCGACGCGGTCAGCGTCTCCACATCGGCGGGCCCCCGCACCATCGAGGCGAGGAGGAAGAAGAGCGAGAGCATCGAAGTATCGTACTACGGGACCGCGCCGCCGCCGGGCTCGCGCGCGTCGCAGGAGGCTACGCGCCAGCCGGTGTCGGGATCGATGCCCACGCCGCAGGCCTTGCCCCAGAGCGAGCCGAACATGCCGTGCTCGCGCGGCTCCTGGAACGGCTCGACGGCGAAGTCCAGCTTGTGGCCGCGCGCCTCGAGCGCCCGGGCCGTGGCCGCCTCGAGCGCATCGGGCTCGAGGTGCACCACGTCGGGCAAGAGGTTGTGGTGGAGGCGCGGCGCATTGATGGCGCGGTCCACCGGCATGTGGTCGTCGACGACGTGGAGGATGGCCTGCGCCACGCTGGTGGGGATGGTGGACCCGCCCGCGGCGCCGATGGCGAGCAGCAGGGTGCCGTCGGGAGCGAAGAGCAGCGTCGGCGCCATCGAGGAGAGCGGCACCTTGCCGGGGCCGGGCGCGTTCTCCGCCTCGCCGCGCAGGCCGTAGGCGTTGGGGACGCCGGCGGCGACGGCGAAGTCGTCCATCTCGTCGTTGAGGACGACTCCCGTGCCCTTGGCCACCAGGCAGGATCCGAAGGCGTCGTTGACGGTGGTGGTGAGCGCGATGGCGTTGCCCTCCTCGTCCACCGCGGCGATGCTGCTGGTGCCCTTGTCGCGCAGCTGCAGCACCTGCGCTGCCGGCGTGGCCTTCTCGCCGATGCCCTGCCACAGCTCGCCGGCGAACTCCTTGCCGGTCATCTTGCGGACGCGCTCCTCGGTGCCGGGGTTGAAGTCGGGGTCGCCGATCTTCTCCCGCAGCGCGAAGAGCCGCTTCTCCGCCTCGATCTCGACGTGGAGGAAGCGCTCGGAGCGGTAGCCGCCCGCGCGGGGGTCCTCGCGCTCGAGGACGTTGAGCAGCGCCCCGACGATGAAGCCGCCCGAGCTGGGCAGCCCCATGGTGACGATGCGGTGGCCGCGGTAGGTGGTCTCGAGCGGCGGGCGCTCGCGGGCGCGGACGTGCGACAAATCCGACAGCTCGAGGATGCCGCCCTTCGACTTCACCGTCTCGACGATGGCCTGCGCGATGCGGCCCTTGTAGAAGGCCGACTCGCCCTTCTCGCCGATGGCGTGCACCGTGCGCGCGAGCTCGGGCTGGATGAGGCGGTCGCCGGGCTGCAGCGGCGTCAGGTCGCCGGCAGCGTCCTTGCGCAGGAAGAGGCGGGTGGCCTCCGGGTCGGCGGCGAGGCAGTCGAGCCGGAACTGCGAGGCGCGGTGGAAGTGCAGGTCCACCTGGAACCCGCGCTGCGCCAGCTGCTCGGCGGCGCCGGTGAGGAGCGCGAGCGGCTTCGTGCCCCAGCGCTTGACCAGCTCGACGTAGCCCTTCACCGCCGTCGGCACGGCCACGCTCAGGGGGCCGGCGTTGGCGAGGTCCTGCCGCGCCTGGCCGTCCTTGAGGTACATGTCGGGCGTCGCGCGACCCGGGCCCGTCTCGCGGAAGTCGAGCACGTGCACCTTGCGATCCTTCGAGGTGTAGACGATGGCGAAGCCGCCGCCCGCCAGCCCCGAGCTCTCGGGCTCGACCACCGCCAGCGCGAAGGCTGCCGCGACCGCGGCGTCGATGGCATTTCCTCCTCGGCGCAAGATAGCTGCGCCCGCCTCCGCCGCGAGCGGGTTCGCAGCGGAGACAGCGCCGCGAGGGGAGACGGCGGGAAAGGCGATCAGCAGGAGCGCGAGGAGCATGCGGAGGACTCTTACTACAGGTCGCGCTTCACCCCTGACGCCTGAAGCCTGAAGCCTGAGGCCTGCCTTTATGGTAATCCGCCGCTCACCATGCGCGTCCGCTTCGCCCCCTCGCCCACCGGTTTCCTCCACATCGGCGGCGCCCGCACCGCGCTCTTCAACTGGCTCTGGGCCCGCCAGCAGAAGGGAACCTTCGTCCTCCGCATCGAGGACACCGACCAGTCGCGCAGCACCCAGGTGTCGGAGCAGGCCATCCTCGATTCGATGAAGTGGCTCGGCCTCGACTGGGACGAGGGGCCCGGCGTCGGCGGACCGCACGAGCCGTACTTCCAGATGAAGCGGCTCGCCACCTACGACCGGTACGCCGAGCAGCTCATTTCCGAGCGCAAGGCCTACCGCTGCAACTGCACCAAGGCCGACCTCGACGTGCTCCGCTCGCAGGCGCAGAAGGAGAAGCGCGGCTTCAAGTATCCGGGCACCTGCCGCGAGAAGAACCTGCCGCGCGGCACTCCGGGCGCGGTGGTCCGCTTCCGCATGCCGGAAGAGGGCGCGACCAGCTTCAAGGACCTGGTCAAGGGCGAGATCACCACCCAGCACAAGGAGCTGCAGGACGAGGTCATCCTGCGCAGCGACTCTGTACCCCTCTACAACTTCGGCGCGGTGGTGGACGACATCGAGATGCGCATCACCATGGTGGCGCGCGGCGACGACCACGTGGTCAATACGCCGCGGCAGATCCTCATGTACCAGGCGCTCTCGTATCCGCTGCCGGTCTTCGCGCACCTGCCGATGATCCTGGGCGCCGACAAGCAGCGGCTCTCCAAGCGGCACGGCGCGGTCAGCGTGCTGCAGTACCGCGACGAGGGCTACCTGCCGGGCGCGCTCATCAACTACCTGGTGCGGCTGGGCTGGTCGCACGGCGACGAAGAGATCTTCACCATCGACGACCTGATCAAGAAGTTCGACTGGGCGCACGTGGGCGCGACGGCGGGCGTCTTCAATCCGCAGAAGCTGGAGTGGCTGAACCAGCAGTGGATCAAGTCCACGCCCGCGGAGGATCTCGGCCCGCAGACCGGAACTCCGGCCGCGTTCGTCAAGCTGATGCAGGAGCGCGCCAAGAACCTGAACGAGATCCGCGACGCCTGGGCCGCGTACATGGCCGGCGAATTGCCCGCGGTCTACGACGAGAAGGCGGTGGCCAAGCAGCTGACGGCGGAGAACAAGCCGCTGCTCGCCGAGGCGCGCAACTTGATCGGGGAACATTTCGCGGCGGGTCCGGCGGCGATGGAGCACGCCTTCCGCGCGCTGGCGGAGTCGCGCGGGCTCGGCCTCGGCAAGCTGGCCCAGCCGGTGCGGGTGGCGGTCACGGGGACGACGGTGAGCCCTCCGCTCTTCGAGACCATCGTGCTTTTGGGCAAGGACCGGACGCTGCGGCGCATCGACGCCGCGCTGGAGAAGATCGGATGAAGGCCAATTTCGCCGCCCTGCTCGCCCTGCTGATGGTGGGAAGCGCCGCCCACGCCGCCGAAGGCTTCAAGGCCCGCGGCTTTTCACTGCCCGACGGCGCGGTCAAGATCGACGAGGACCGCTACCGCCTCTCGCAGCCCTGGGACGAGGCGATCAAGTTCTACCGGCGCGCTTATCCGGCGGCGAAGTACCCGCGCCACAACCTGCGCAGCCAGTCGCCGGTGCGGGCCGTCCACATCGAGAATCCGGGCGGCGGCGAGTGGGACGGCGTCAACCTCTACGAGGCCAGTCGCGGCGAAGTGCGGCTCTACATCCTGCCCGGCAAGGAGGCCCCGAAAGCGCCGGCGAAGTAGTCTTGACAGCCGCGCGCCCAATCGGCTACACAGCGCGTCCCCTCCGCTGGGGGATCGTCTAACGGCAGGACCGCAGACTCTGACTCTGTGTATCTAGGTTCGAATCCTAGTCCCCCAACCAGTGTGTCTTTTTCGGGAGTCCCCGGTCGCCCGACCGGGGATTTTCCTTTCAGCCGAGCCAGCGTCCAAGCGGCATTCATTGCATTCAAGACCGCCGCCGCCGCCGGGGGAGAAGCTCGCGCCCATGAAGAGCATGAAGAGACGACGGCCGATGACGTGCGCGGAAGCAGGTCACCTCGGAGGGCTCGCCGGAGGCCGCAAGGGCGGGCTGGCGGTGAAGCGCGAGCGCGGGCTCGAATACTACCGGCGCATCGGCAAGCTGGGCGCCAAGCGGCTGATCGCGCTCATCGCGGCCGGCCGCAAGGCGCAACGCCGCCGCGCGCGTTGAAAAAAGAGGGGCCGGGTCCTCCCGAAAGGACCCGGCCCCCCACGCTCCTCTCGCCCTAGAAGCGCTGCTCGACCCGCGCGTAGACGAACCGCCCCATGAAGTCGTACGCGGTGTCCGCGTAGCCGATGAACGACTGGAAGACCTGCGGCGGACTGGTGTCGAGGACGTTGCGCACGCCGGCCGCGAGGGTGGTCGCGCCGAGGTCGCTCTTCAACAGGTAACTCGCGAACAGGTCGAAGGTCATGTTCGCCGGCACCCGGTGCACCGGGTACGGCTTGCTGGTCGCCGGGTCGACGTTCTTGTCGGTGCAGAAGCCGGGCCCGCCGCCGGGCGTTTGGACGCTGCCGCCGATGGTGTCCGCGCATTCGTCGAATCCGCCGATGTAGCGGCCGCGGACCCCCGCATTGAACCCGCCCAGGCCGTAGTTGACCCCGGCGTTGAACTTGAGGCGCGGCGTGAGCCCGCCCGCCGGAACGCCCGCGCCCGCGTCGTAGTTGCCCGCCGAGTGGTAGGTCTTGCCCGAGGCCAGCGTGTAGTCGAAGACGAAGAGGTAGGTCGAGTCGAAGAGAAAGCCCAACCTCCCGAAGTCGGTGGGCAGCGTGTACCGCGCCGCCAGGTCGAGGCCGCTGGTCTTGGTCTGGCCCACGTTGGTCTCGAAGTCGTTGACGTTGATGAGGGCCCCGGTCGCGCCGCTGCGGGTGATCAGGTTGCAGTAGTCCTGGTTGGGCGGCAACGACGAGCCCACCGAGGCCGGATAGCAGCCGGCGAGAATGACCGGCGTGGTGATGAGGCCGAGGTTCTGGTCGATGGTGACGTTCCAGTAGTCGGCGGTGAAGGAGAAGTTGCGGATCATCGCGGGCTGGATGACGACGCCCAGGGTGGCGGTCTTCGCCGTCTCGGGCTGCAGCTTCGGGTTGCCGCCGGTGGTCGAGGCGATCTGCGAGCTGTCGTCGCCGTTGTTCACCGCGATCGCCCCTCCCGGACCGGCGAGGCACTGCGCGCGCAGGGCCGCGTTGGCGGCGGGAATGGTGCCGCAGGGATCGCTCGCGGGCTCGGCGGCCGGACCCTGTCCGCCGTAGAGGTCGGCGACCGAGGGCGCGCGGAAGCCGGTCGAATAGGTCCCGCGCACCACCAGGTCGTGGATGGGCTGCCAGCGCGCGCCCAGCTTGTAGGTGGAGCCGCCGCCGAAGGTCGAATAGTTGAAGTAGCGCAGCGCCGCCTGGATCTCCAGGTCCTCGACAAAGGGCAGGTTGGAGACGAGCGGCGCGTCAAGCTCGGCGTAGCCTTCATTGACGTAGAAGGAGCCGCGGGTCGGCGCGCCGTTGAAGTCGC
Source organism: Deltaproteobacteria bacterium (assembly GCA_025350525.1). Lineage (GTDB taxonomy): Bacteria > Myxococcota > Myxococcia > Myxococcales > 40CM-4-68-19 > 40CM-4-68-19. The sequence continues at coordinate 3,207 of JANXXR010000290.1, read as the reverse complement.
TGTCGAGGAACTGCTGGGCGATGGAGTTGGGGGTGTAGCCGCCGAACTCGCGCCGGTACTGGTAGCCGCCGGCGATGCCCACCGGCCGCTCGGAGGCGGCCCGGAAGAGCTCCTTGCTGACGTTGGCCTCGAAGGAGGCCAGCTGGGTGAAGCCTGAGTTTACACCCGTATACCCGCCCAGGGCGGCGAGCATGGCCGGGTTGAGCGTGCCCCCGCCGCCAAAGAGATTGACCGGCGTGCAGCTGGTGAGCGGGCCGGAGCCACCCGTGGCCGGGTCGGTGCCGCAGTGCGGGCCGGTCGCGTCCGTATAGCTGGGGCCGAGGCCGTTGGCGGTGAGCTGGGTATTGAGCGAGCCGTCGGTGGTGGTGGTGCCCGAGGTGCGGCCGAAGTTGAAGGAGAGGTCGAAGAACATCCCCTCCAAGGGACCCACCGCCGCGGGCAGCGTGCCGTCGATGCCGGCGGTGGCGTGCACGGTGTCGAGGTCGTAGCCCTGCAGGCGGCCGCCCGTTTCCACCAGGCGGCGCCGCGCGTCGAAGAGGGGGACGCCGAAGGGGTTGTACTGGTTGTCGGGGGCCACCACCACGCCGAAGCCCTGGGTGGTGAGCGGCTCCGGCGCGAGGCGCGTCTGCGACTGGCGGTTGACGAGCGAGCCCTGCAGATAGGCGCGCACCGAATCGTTGAGGCGGTAGTCTCCGTTGCTGAAGAGCGAATAGCGCGTGTTGGGCGTGATCAGGTAGTTCACCGCCTGGAAGTTGTAGAGGTCCTTGGTCGAGTCGTACTTGCGCCAGCCGTCGATGGTGCCGGCGCCGCTCGGGTCGGGCGAGAAGTAGGCGCTGCCGGGGCCGTACTTCGCCGCCAGATCCTTGCAGAGCTGCGTGCCGCACTTCGACGGATCCACCCTCACCCGCCCGTTGGGGATGGTGCCGCTGCCGCCGGCATGCACCGTGCCGGTGGCGAAGTCGTACGAGAGCGCCTGCGCCGCCCAGCCGCGCTTGGCCGAGTACATCGGCTTCTGGTCGAAGTACTCGCCGGTGAACATGAAGCTGCCCTTTTCCCCGCTGACGCCGCCGGTCAGGCTGGTGTCGTACTGCTGGGCATCGCCGTGCGGCGAGAGCCCGCCGTAGAGGTTGACCTCGGCCCCGTTCACCTTGCGCCGGGTGATGATGTTGACGACGCCGCCGATGGCGTCGGAGCCGTAGACCGCCGAGGCGCCGTCCTTGAGCACCTCGACCCGCTCGATCGCCGAGGAGGGGATCGAGTTGAGATCGACGGAGAGGCCGGCGCCGCTGCCGCCCTGCACCCAGCGCTTGCCGTCGACCAGCACCAGGGTGCGGGTGGCGCCGAGGTTGCGCAGGCTGATGGTGGTCTCGCCGTCACCGCCGTTGTTGACGTTGGTGTTGGTGCCGCCGCCCTGCTCCGGCATCTGCTGGAGGAAGTCGCCGATGGAGGCGACGCCGCTCGAGGAGATCTGCAGCCGGTTGATCACGGTCACCGGCGCCGGCGTGTTCAGATCCTTGCGCCGCACGCGCGAGCCGGTGACGACGATCTCCTCTCCAGCGGTCTTGCGCTCCGCCGAGGGTCCGCCGGCAGCTCCAGTCTGCTGGGCGGAGTCGGCGGGCGCGGGAGTGGGCGTTTCGCCCGGGGTTGCGGGGGAAGGTTGCGGTTGCTCCTGCTGGGCCTGCGCCAGGGATGGAAGCGCGAGAGCGACCAGCAGGGCCAGCCGAACGGACTTCGCGTGCATGTGGACTCCTGTGGTGGACAACGTCGCCGCCGACAATGGAGAGCAGGGAGCGCCCGGTCTTGTCCGGGCTGAACCTCTGCCGGAACGGCGCGAACCTCAGCGCCGGAAGCGCTCGCGGTACTGCGCCGGCGTCAGGCCCACCGCGGCGTGGAACAGCCGGGTCAGGTGGCTCTGGTCGGAGAAGCCGGTCTCGAGCGCGATCTCGGCGATGCTCAGCGGCGTCGAGATCAGCTTCGCGGCCGCGCGGTCGACGCGGACCTTGCGCAGGAAGCTGCCCAGCGTCATCCCGAGATGGGTGCGAAAGGCCCGCGCCAGGTACACCGGATGGACGTCCGCGCCCCGCGCCAGCTCGCCGAGCGTCAAGGTCTCCCCCGAGCGCGCCTCCACCAGCTCGAGGACGCGCTGCAGCCAGTCGGGCCGCGCCCGGACCAGCGCCGGCTCCGGGTCGAGCTGGACCAGCATCTCGCGGGCGAGCGTGCCCAGCGTCCCAGGCGTCGAGGGCTGCGCCACCAGCGCCCGCAGCCGCTGCGCCAGGTCCACCCGCGACGAGAGCTGCGCCGCCCGCTCCAGCGCGGCCCGCAGCCGCGCGTCGACAAAAGGCTTGAGGACATAGTCGAGCGCGCACAGCTCGAAGGCCCGCACCGCATGCTCGGAGTGAGCGGTGACAAAAATCACCGGAGGCATGCGCTCGGGGCCGATGGTGCGGATCACCTCGAAGCCGTCGCCGCCCGGCATCTGCACGTCGAGCAGCACCAGGTCCGGCAACAGGGAGCGCAGCGCCACCACCGCCGCCGCGCCGTCGCGGGCCTCTCCGGCCACCTCGAATCCGGGCGCGGAGCGCAGCAGGCGCACCATTCCGCTCCGGGCGAGAGGCTCGTCGTCGACCACCAGCGCGCGCACGCTCATGCCCTACGGTTTCACCGGAGGCCCGCTGGATTCATTCGGAGCAGCGAATCGGGCCAGCGATGCAGCGGCGTCGCGTTGGCTGCACCCGGGAGCTGGTTGGCTGCTTCGCGCAGACACCGCGGTTGCGCGGCGACGCCCATCGGCGCAACACTCGCGGCCATGCAGCAAGGTCGCGCGCGCATGGCGCTCTTTCCCGTGGCGCTGGCGCTGACGCTGGCCATGATCGACGGCTTCCAGGCCGGCTTCTGGGACGGGGACGAGCGCAGTTTTCTCTACCGGCTGGTCATGCAGACGCTTCCGCCCTGGCTGATCGCCGCGATGATCCTGCCGCTCGCCCGCATCGTCTTCGAGCGTGTCCCGCTCGAGCTGCGGCCGCGGCAGGTGGCGGTCCATCTCGTCGCCTCGATCGGCTGGGCGCTGTTCCACACGGTGCTGATCGCCTCCTACAACTGGCTGCGCATCCCCGACTGGAGCTGGGTGAGCCTGTTTCGCCGCTCGCTCTTCTTCAACCTCGCCGGCATGGTCGCGCTCTACTGGCTCTACGCGGGGGCGCTGGCCAT
>JANXXR010000279.1 GCA_025350525.1 Deltaproteobacteria bacterium | reverse complement strand
TCGCCTGCGTGGGCGGCGGCTCCAACGCCATCGGCGCCCTGCACCGCTTCGTGCGCGAGCCCGCCGTCGAGCTGTACGGCGTCGAGGCGGCGGGACACGGGCTCGACTCCGGCAAGCACGGCGCCTCGCTCGCCCGGGGGCGGCCCGGCATCCTGCATGGCTCGCGCTCCTATCTGCTCCAGACCGACGACGGCCAGGTGAGCGAAGCCCACTCCATCAGCGCCGGGCTCGACTATCCGGGCGTCGGGCCCGAGCTGTCGGAGCTGCGCGACCGCGGCCGCCTGCAGCTCCTCAGCGCCACCGACGTCGAGGCGCTGGCCGCCTTCCAGGTGCTGGCCCGCAACGAAGGCATCCTCTGCGCGCTGGAGACGGCGCACGCCATCGCGGCGCTGCGCAAGCTGCCGGCGCGCGCCTTCACGGTGGTGAATTTGTCGGGGCGCGGCGACAAGGATCTGGGGACCATTCTCGAGGCGCTGCAGTGAGCCGGCTCTCGGAAGCCTTCGCGGCTGCTCGCGGAGAGGGCCGCACCGCGCTGGTCTGCTACGCGATGGGCGGCGATGGCGACACCGCTGCGCTGCTCACCGCCATCGACGAGGCCGGCGCCGACGTCATCGAACTGGGGCTGCCCTTCTCCGACCCCATCGCCGACGGCCCCGTGCTTCAGGCGGCGGCGACGCGGGCGCTCCTCGCGGGCGCGACGGTGCGCGGCCTCCTCGCCACCGTGGGCAAGCTGCGGCTGCGCGCGCCGGTGGTGGCGATGGGCTACATGAACCCGGTCGAGTCGATGGGCGCGCAGCCCTTCGCCCGGGCGCTGCGCGAGGCCGGGCTGTGCGGAGCGATCATCCCCGACCTGCCGCTGGAAGAGGCGCAGCCGCTGCGCGAGGCGCTCTCGGCGGAGGGACTCGACCTCGTGCCGCTGGTGGCGCCGACCACGCCGCCCGAGCGCGCCAGCGCCATCGCCCGCACCGCGCAGGGCTTCGTCTATTACGTCAGCGTCACCGGCGTGACCGGCGCCCAGGCGTCGCTCCCCGACGATCTGGTGAAGCGCCTCGCCGACCTGCGCGCCGTCTCCGCGGCGCCGGTGGCGGTGGGCTTCGGTATCTCCAGGCCTGCGCAGGCGGCGGCGCTCAAGGGCAAGGCCGACGGCGTGGTGGTGGGCACGGCGCTGGTCCTGACCGCGCACGAGCGGGGCATCGCGGCTGCCGCGGAGCTGGTCCGCTCACTGCGCGACGCACTCTGAGAGCAAGGCGCGTTCACGAGCACGAGCGGCGATGAAGTGCGTGCCTGATGGAAGCTAAGAGCCCGGCGCGGTGAGCCACTCCAGCGCCTCGAGGTAGCCCTGCACGCCCTTGCCCAGCACGCGGTGGGCGCACACTTCCTCGAGCACGCTGACCCGGCGCCACGGCTCGCGCTTGGTGATGTCCGAGAGATGGACCTCGACGACGCGCAGCTTGGTCGCCACGATGGCGTCGCGCAGCGCGTACGAATAATGCGTGAAGGCGCCCGGGTTGAAGATGACGCCCTGGGCCCAGCGCCGCGACTGGTGCAGCTCGTCGATGAGCGCGCCTTCGTGGTTGGACTGGAAGGCGCGCACCTCCGCTTTCAGCTCGCGCGCACGCTTCTGCACGAGCTGGACCAATTCGGGCAGCGTGGTGGTGCCGTAGATCTGCGGCTCGCGCTCGCCGAGCAGGTTCAGGTTGGGGCCATTGAGCAGGAGGATGTTCATGCGGGCGCCCGGAATCGGTGTCCCATTTCGAGACGGGGGACCAAAACGCTACACCCCTTCGAAAAAAAAATTTTTATTTTTTTTGGAGCCGGGTTACGAGTGACCTGGGGAGGGGCCTTCAGCCGGCGAGGGCGGCGGTGAGGGCGGCGAGGCAGTCCTTCGGCGAGACCTCGGCGAGGCGCGGGGCGCCGATTCCGTCGAGGAGGACAAAGCGCACCTGGCCGGCGCGCGCTTTCTTGTCGCGGGTCATCGCCTGCAGCGCGGCTTCACGCTGGGCGGCATTCAGCTTGCAATCGACCGCTACCAGGAGCCGCTGCACCAGGGACAGGGCGCGCTCCCGGTCCGCGAGAGGAGAAATGGCCAGCGCGCCGCGCAGCCCCAGCGCCACCGCCTCGCCGTGGGTGAATTGCGCGTATAGGGTCGCCGCCTCCAGCGCGTGGCCGACGGTGTGCCCGAAGTTCAGGAAGGCCCTCGCCCCGCCCTCGCGCTCGTCGCCCGCCACGACGCGGGCCTTGAGCCGTACCGCGCCCTCGATGAGGGGCAAAAGCATTTGCGGGTCGCCCGCCGCGGCCTTCTCCAGATCCTGCTCGCAACGCTCCAGCAGCGCGCCGCCCTCGAGCAGCGCGCACTTGACCACTTCGGCCAGCCCGCTCCACCGCTCGCGCAGGGGCAGCGTCACCAGCAGATCGGGATCGCAGACGACCAGGCGCGGCTGGTGAAAGGCGCCGACCAGGTTCTTGCCCGCGCGCAGGTTCGCGCCGGTCTTGCCGCCCAGGCCGGCGTCCACCTGCGCGAGCAGCGTGGTCGGCACGCTGACCCACGGCACGCCCCGCAGGTAGAGCGCGGCGGCCAGTCCGGCCAGGTCGGTGAGGACGCCGCCGCCCACCGCCACCACGAAGCCGTCCCTCTGTATGCCTCGAGCAGACAACACCTCGCACATGGTCTCGACCTCGGCCAGCGACTTGCGCGCCTCGCTCAGCGGCCGCGCCAGTACATCCCCGAAGGCCGGCTGCAGCGAGAGGAGCGCATCGCGTTGCAGGGAGAAGAGCCGCGCATCGCAGATCAGGCCGGCCGTCCCCGAAAGGCCGGCGGCAGCGCACAGCTCCGGCAGGCGGGCCAGGGCGCCGCGCTCGATCAGGCAGGTGGTCTTCGCGCCCGAGGCGAAGGGCACCTCAATGGTGGGCACGTTGCACCTCCAGCGACGCGACCACGGCTTGCGCCTGCGCGGCAAGCTGCTGCGGCGTCACGCCCGGCTGCACCTCGACGACGCCGTCGGCGAGCTGCGCATAGAGAGGTTCGCGCGCCGCTGCCAGCGCGGCGAGGCGCGCCTCGCCGTCGCCTTCCAGCAGCGGACGGCCGGTGGCAGCGCGCGCGCTGCAGAGAAAGAGCGGCGCCCGCAGCCAGAGCAGGTGCCCGGTCCGCCGCACGGCGAGGCGCACCGCTCGTGTGGTGGGAGCGCCGCCGCCCAGCGAGACGACGCTGCGCGGACCTCGCGCCGCCGCCCGCACGGCCTCGGCCTCGCGCAGCCGGAAGCCGGCCTCGCCCTCGGCAGCGAAGATCTCCGCCACGCTCTTTCCGGCAGCGCGCTCGATCTCCGCGTCCAGCTCGACCACCGGCAAGCCGAGCAGCGACGCCAGGAGCGGCGCCAGCGTGGTCTTGCCCGCGCCGGGCAGGCCGCAGAGGAAGACGTGTCCCTCGAGCGGGCGCGCCCTCCGCCAGGCAGTGCGCAGGGCGGCGTGCAATTCGTCCATCGAATCGCCGCCCAGCTTCGTCAGCAAGGCGTCGGCCACGCAGAGTGCCACCACTGCCTCGCCCACCACCGCCGCGGCCGGCACCGCGCAGGTGTCGCTGCGCTCGACGTGGGCTGCGTCCGCCTCGCCCGTGACCAGGTCCACGCTCTGCAGCGCCGCCGGCACGGTGGCGATGGGCTTCATCGCCGCCCGAACCACGAGGGGCTCGCCGTTGGTGACGCCGCCTTCGAGGCCGCCGGCGTGGTTGGTGTCGCGGGTGAAGCCGCCGCCGGCGCGGCCCATCGGGTCGTGCACCTGCGAGCCGAACAGCTCGGCGGCGCGCCAGCCGTCGCCCAGCTCGACAGCTTTGATAGCAGGTATACTCGCCAGCGCGCGGGCGAGCAGGCCGTCCAGGCGCAGGTCCGCCTGCGTGTAGCTGCCCAGCCCGGGGACGAGCCCGGTGACGCGCACTTCAAACGTTCCGCCGATGGTGTCGCGCCGCGACTGCGCCTCCTCGATGGCCTCGCGCAGCGACTGCTCCGCTTCGGGATCGAGGCAGCGCACCGGCGACAGGTCGGCCCGCAGCGCCAGCGCCTCGGCGTCCTCGATGCCGTCGAGACCGGCGACGTCGCGCGCCTTGGCAGCGCCGATCGAAGTCACCCAGGAGCCGACCCGCACGTCCAGCTCGTCGAGGAGCCGCCGCGCCGCCGCCGCCAGCGCCACCCGCATCGCCGTCTCGCGGGCGCTGGCGCGCTCGAGTGAGTTGCGCAGATCTTCGTGGCCGAACTTGATGGCCCCGGTCAGGTCGGCGTGCCCCGGCCGCGGCAGCGTCACCAGCTTGCCGGGATCTCCCTCGGTGGGCCCGACCGCCATGCGCGTCGCCCAGGCCTTGAGGTGATCGGCGTTGTCGATCACCACCGCCAGCGGCGAGCCCAGCGTCCGCCCGTGCCGCACGCCGGCGAGGATGCGCGGCTTCTCCGGCTCGATGGCCATGCGCCCGCCGCGGCCGTAGCCGAGCTTGCGGCGCTGGGCGTCGCGCTCGAGGTGCGCCTCGAGCAGCGCCAGTCCGGCGGGCAGCCCGTCGAGGATGCCCACCAGCGCGGGGCCGTGCGACTCGCCGGCGGTGAGGAAGCGGAGCCGGCTCACGGTCTCGCTCCGCTCGCCGTGGACCCGCAGGGTGGCGCCTTCGGCGCGTCGTAGATCGGGTTCATGCGAGCGCCGCCTCCCGCAAGGGGGTGAAGAGCTCATCGAGCTGGGGGCGCCCGAGCCAGATCTCCAGCGAGGCGATGGCCTGCTGGACCAGCACGTCGAGCCCGTCCACCGTGCGTCCGGCGAAGCGGCGGAGCAGCTCGGTCCGGCCGCTAGGCGCGTAGACCAGATCGACCAGCGCGCAACCGGGGAGGAGCAGCGCCGGGTCGAAGGGCAGATCGTTGGTGCTCAAACCAATCGAGGTGCACTGCACCACCAGCGTCGCCTCTCGCAGGGGGCGCGCGTCGTCGAGGGCCGCCGACTCCGCCGCGCAGCCCGCCGCCTGCACCAGCGCCGCCAGCGCCCGCGCCTTGCTCGCCGTCCGGTTCATGACCGTGATCTTCGCCGCGTGCGGCGAGAGCGCCCAGGCCGCCGCCCGCGCCGAGCCGCCTGCGCCCACCACCACGGCCCGTGCGCCACCCGGATCGATGCCTCGCGCCCGCAGCGCGCGCATCAGCCCGGGTGCGTCGGTGTTGTGGCCGACCAGGGCCTCGCCGTCGCGCACCACGCAGTTCACCGCCCCGATCCTCTGCGCCGACGGATGGATCTTGTCCACCAGGAGCGCCACGGGCTCCTTGTGCGGCACCGTGACGTTGAACCCGGCTGCGCCCAGCGCCTTGAGCCCCGCCACGGCTAGCGGCAGCTCCGCGGCGGCCACCCTGCAGGGCGCGTAGACCGCGTCGACGCCCAGAAGCGCGAAGGCGCGGGCGTGGATCGCGGGGCTCCGCGAGTGGGCGACCGGATCGCCGAGCAGGCAATAGAGCGCGCGCATCAGGGCAGGATTTCGACCTCGGCGCCGAGGCGGC
>JANXXR010000591.1 GCA_025350525.1 Deltaproteobacteria bacterium | reverse complement strand
GGGATGAGCTGCTCGCCGCCGGCTTCGAATCCGGCCACGCCTATGGCAAGGCGCTGCGCACGGTGAAGTCCTGCGTCGGTTCGACCTGGTGCCGCTATGGCGTGCAGGACGCGGTCGGCCTCGCGATCCGCCTCGAGCACCGCTACAAGGGCCTGCGCAGCCCGCACAAGCTCAAGTCGGCCTGCTCAGGCTGCGCGCGCGAATGCGCCGAGGCGCAGTCGAAGGACTTCGGCGTCATCGCCACCGAGAAGGGCTACAACCTGTACCTGTGCGGCAACGGCGGCATGAAGCCGCAGCACGCGCAGCTCTTCGCCACCGACCTCGACGAAGAGACGCTGCTCCGCTACCTCGACCGCTTCCTCATGTTCTACGTCCGCACCGCCGACCGGCTGCAGCGGACGGCGGGCTGGCTCAACAACCTCGAGGGCGGCATCGACTACCTGCGCCGCGTCCTCATCGAGGATTCGCTGGGCATCTGCGCGGAGCTGGAGGCCGAGATGGCCCACCTCGTCGACACCTACCAGTGCGAGTGGAAGGCGACCCTTCTGGATCCGGAGAAGCTGGCCCGCTTCCGCACCTTCGTGAACTCGGACCAACCCGACCACAGCCTCGTGCAGATTCGACAGCGTGCGCAGCACCGGCCCGCGACCTGGGAAGAGAAGACGCAGTTGCGAGAGGAGGTCAGATGAAGGCGCTCGCTTTCCAGGCCGCGGCCGTTCCCGAGTGGGAAGACGTCTGCGGGCTCGACCAGGTGATGAAAGGCACCGGCGTCTGCGCGCTCGTGGGCGGGCGGCAGGTGGCCATCGTCCGCACCGACGACGCCGTCTACGCCCTGGACAACTTTGATCCCTTCAGCAAGGCCTTCGTGCTTTCGCGCGGCATCGTCGGCGACCGCGGCGGCGTGCCCAAGATCGCCTCGCCGCTCTACAAGCAGAGCTTCGACCTGCGCACGGGCCAGTGCCTCGACGACCCGCGCGTGCGCGTCCCCACCTACGAGGTTCGCGTCGAGCGCGGACGGATCCTCGTGCACCGCGAGCCGCGCCCCGGAGCCATCCATGGAACATGAGACCATCGCCGCCGTCGCCAGCGCCGCGCGGACCAAGGCCAGCCTGCTTCGCCACAGCCCGCGGCAATATCTCGTGCTCTCGCTCCTGGCCGGCGCCTACGTGGGGCTGGGCATCGTGCTCATCTTCGCCATCGGCGCGCCGCTGGCCGCCGCCGGATCGGGCGCCACCAAGGCGGTGATGGGCGCCTCGTTCGGGGTGGCGCTGACGCTGGTCATCTTCGCCGGCTCCGAGCTCTTCACCGGCAACAACTTAGTAATGAGCGTGGGCCTGCTCTCCCGCACGGTCACTCCCGCCGCGCTCGGCCGCGTCTGGGCGGTCAGCTTCTTCGGCAACCTCGTGGGCTCGATGCTGCTGGCGCTCGCCACCGCGCTCTCGGGCGTGCTCGGCAAGTCGCCCGCCAAGGAGTTCGTCATCAGCGTAGTCGCCGCCAAGATGGGCGCGCCGCTCCTCGAGCTCTTCTTCCGCGCCGTCCTCTGCAACGCGCTCGTCTGCCTCGCCGTCTGGATGGGCATGCGCGCCAAGGACGAGACCGCGCGGCTGGTGCTCATCTTCTGGTGCCTCTTCGCCTTCATCGGCGCCGGCTTCGAGCACAGCGTCGCCAACATGACGCTGCTCTCCCTGGGGATGTTCCTGCCCCACGAAACCTATCTGCTCTCCTGGACGGGCTTCGCCAGAAACCTCCTGGTGGTGACCGCCGGAAACATCGTCGGCGGGGCGCTCCTGGTCGCGCTGCCGTACTGGTACGTCGCGCAGGGACAGAAGCGCATGCTCGCCGTCCGGGCCGTCGAGGATCCGCTCCCGGCGGGCGCGGCGGCGGCGGCCGGATGATGCGAGCGACCTTGAGCGGCGAGCGCATCGCGCTCTTCGAATCGCGGCTCGCCGCCGAGATCTCCGACCTGGTGCGCCGCAGCGGAGCGGAGCCCATCTGCGTGCCGGCCGTGCGCGAGCAGCGGCGTCCGGCGGCCGAGCAAGTGGCGGCGCTGCTCTCCGAGGTCGAGTCCGAGGCGTCGCCGGTCTTCGTCTTCTCGACGGGCGTGGGCGCCGCCGCGCTCTTCGAGGAAGCGCGCGCGCTGGGCCGCTGCGCGGAGCTGCGCGGGGCCATCGACCGCGGCCTCGCCATCTGCCGCGGCCCGAAGCCGGTGACGGCGCTGCACCGCGAGGGCATCGCCGCCTCGCTGCGGGCGCGCTCTCCCTTCACCACCGCCGAGCTGCTCGAGACGTTGGCGCCGGTAACGGTCCGCGGCCGCCTGCTGGTGCTGCTGCACTACGGCGAGCGCAACCAGCCGCTGGTCGAGGCGTTGCTCGCCCGCGGCGCCCGGCTGCGCGAGCTGACGCTCTACCAGTGGGAGCTGCCCGAGGACCTGGCGCCGCTCTCGCGGATGGTCGAGGAGCTGGCCGACGACAAGTTCGCCGGCGCCGCCTTCACCTCCCAGATCCAGGCGCGCAACCTCATGACGGTGGCGGAAGGGATGGGACGCCGCGAGGACCTGATCCGCTCCTGCTCGCACATGGTGGTGGCGGCGGTCGGCCCCACCTGCGCGCGCGTGATGACCGAGCTGGGCGTGCAACCGGACGTGGTCCCCGACTCGCCCAAGATGGGGCCGATGATCGCGGCGCTGGTCGAACACCTCGCGCAAGGGAAAGCTCGATGACCAATCCATTTCCCGCCTTTCTCTTGCTCCAGGGCCGCGCCGTCCTCGTGGTCGGGGCTGGTCCCGTCGCCGCCAGCAAGATCGGAAGCCTGCTCGAGGCCGGCGCGCG
>JANXXR010000202.1 GCA_025350525.1 Deltaproteobacteria bacterium | reverse complement strand
CGAATAGGTCGCCGTCACCTGGACGGTGACGGTGCCGTCGAGGGCCACCTGATCGGTGTCGAGCGTGGCCGACAGCTCCACCTCCGCCGCGGCCAGCGCGGCGAGCGGCAGCAAGAGCGCGAGCGCGAAGGCGAGGGCCTTACCAGTCCTTCTCCACTTCACCGCGCCGCGCCTCCTTCCGTTTGTCCTTGGCGAACCGCCACACTTGCAGGTTTTTCTCTCCCGCGCGCAGGGCGTCCAGCAGCCGCTCCCCCTCGCTGCGGTCCACCGGCTTCTGCTCTTTGGCCTGCTGCTCCTCCTTCTTCTCATCCTTGGGCGGCTCCTCTTGCTGCTGCCCCGCCTGCTGCTTCTTCTCTTCCTTCTTCTGCTCCTCCTGACCCGCCTGCTTCTGCTGGTCCTTCTGCTGCTCGTCGCCCTTCGACTTGTCGGGCTTCTGCTTGTCCTGCTGGTTCTTCTCCTTGCTCTCTTGCTGCTGCGGCTGCGGCTGGTTCTGCTTGCGCTCCTCTTGCGTCTTGAGCAGGAGCTCCAAGTTGACCTTGGCGTCGGGGTCCTCAGGGTCGAGCGCCAGCGCCTGCTCGTAGGCCTTCATCGCCTGGTCCGGATGGCCCAGCTGCTCCTCGGAGAGCCCCAGCGTATAGGCGGCGCCGGGCTTCAGCGCCGGGTCCGGCCCCTGCAGCGCCTGCAGCGCTTCGTCGTGCGCCTTCTGCCCCTGCTCAGCGCCCAGCTTGAGCAGCTGCCCGGCGCGGTCGTAGTGCAGCTCGGCGGAGTCGGGCAGGCGCTCCAGCGCGCGGTCGTAGGACTTGAGCGCCGCCTCGGGCTTGCTCTCCGCCGCCAGCGCATTGCCCTGGGCGACGTCGGGATCTTCCTTCTGGTAGAGGCGGTGCGCGGCCTTGCCCAGCGCAGCCGAGAGCTTCTGGAAGACGCCGGGCTTCTCGGACGGCTTCGCCACCATCACCACGCGCTCGGGCGCGGCCAGGAGCAGGGCGAGGAGCAGCATCATGTGGCTGCCCTCCTGCGCCAGAGAGGCCCTTCGCCCAGCGCCGCGCCGAGGCAGAGCAGGACGAAGGCGGGCCAGGCGAACCACAGGTACTTGTCGTCGTACTGCACCGAGAGGCGCGACTCGAGCTCGCCCTTCTGCAGCTTGTCCAGCTCGGGAAGGAGCTGCAGCACGCCCAGGTCGGCCCCGGTGCCGCGCAGCACCATTCCGTTGCCGCGCGAGGCCAGCTCCCGCAGGCCGGCGACGTCGGTGCGGGTCAGCACGGAGCGGCCCTCCCGGTCCTTTTTATATCCAGTAACATTTCCGTTCTTGTCGGTGATGGGGATGGGCTCGCCCGACTCGCTGCCCACCGGGACCGCGTAGATGCGGATGCCGGAGTCGCCCGCTTCGCTGGCGGCCTTGAGCGCGTCGCCCTGCTGGTCCTCGCCGTCGGTGATGATGAGCACCGCCTTGGCCGCCGCCGATCCGCGCCCCCCGCCCTCCAGCACGCGCTTCGATTCGAGCAGCGCCGCCGCGATGGCGGTGCCCTGCTGGGGCATGCCCGCGGGATCGACCGCGCGCAGGAAGAGCCGGGCCGCGGCGTAGTCGGTGGTGAGCGGGCACTGCACGAAGGCGTCGCCGGCAAAGACGACCAGGCCCACCCGGTCGCCCTTGAGCCGATCGAGGAGCGCGGTGACTTCCAGCTTGGCGCGGTCGAGGCGGGAGGGCTTCACGTCGCGGGCCAGCATGGAGTTGGAGGCGTCGAGGGCGATGACGAGGTCGATGCCGGCGCGCTTGACCAGCTCGGTGCGCTCGCCGCACTGCGGGCCGGCGGCGGCGAAGAAGAGCAGGGTGAGCCCGACCCCGAGCAGGGAGCCGCGCGCGATGCCCTGCCCGGTGCCCGCCCCTTGCAGCACGCTGCCGATCCGCCCCGCCGGCACCAGCCGCGCCACTTGCTGCTGCCGCTGCCAGGCGCGGATGGCCGCCAGCGCACCGAGAATCAATCCCAAGGGCGCCACCCAGAGCCAGAGCGGCGAGACGATGCGCAGATGCTGCCCGAGCAGCGTCATCTGGATCCCGCTCATGGCGCTCCCGACAGCCGCGAGCTGCGCAGGGCCAGGCCCAGGAGCCCGAAGAGCGCCGCCGGCAGGAAGAAGCGCGCGTACCACTCGTCGTAGCGGGTGCTGCCGCCGGCCTCGTAGATCTTGCTCTTCTCGAGCGAGTCGAGCACGGCGTGCAGGCCGCTCTCCAGCGTCTCCTTGTCGGTGGCGGGATAATAGGCGCCGCCGGTCACCTTGGCGATCTGCTGCAAGAGCTCCGGATTGACGTCGATCTCCACCGGCTCATAGGTGGTGCGCCCGAATAAATCGGTTCCGGTCGGATAGGGAACGCGCCCGCCTTTGCCAATCAAAATCGTATAGACCTTGATTCCCAGGTCCTTGGCGATCTCCGCCGACTGCAGCGGCGAGATGTTGCCGGCGTTGTTGTCTCCGTCGGTAATCAGGATCACCACCCGGCTCTTGGCCTCCGATTCCCGCAATCGATTGACGGCGGTGGCCAGGGCATTTCCGATGGCGGTCCCGTCGACGATGACGCCGGTGCGCACCTGCTCAAGCAATTCCTCCAATACCTTGTAATCGAGCGTCAATGGGCATTGCGTATAGGCCTCGCCGGCGAAGACCACCAGGCCGATGCGGTCGTTCTGCCGCGATTCGATGAAGCTCTTGAGCACTTCCTTGGCGACCGTGATCCGATCCTTGGGGCGGAAGTCGGCGGCCAGCATCGAGGTGGAGAGGTCGAAGGCGACCACGATGTCGATGCCCTCGACGGCGAGATCCTGCCGACGCGAAGCGCGCAGGCGCGGGCCGGAAAGACCCAGGCTGGTGAGCACCAGCGCGAAGACGAGCAGCGCGCCGGGCAGCCACCAGAGCCGCGCCCAGCGCGAAGGCTTGAGGGTCCGCGCCGCCGCCGACGACGGCAGGAGCAGCCGCGGGACCCTGGAGCGGCGCCGCCAGAGGAGAAAGCCCAGAAGCGGCGCGGCGAGGAGCCCGCAGAGCGCCCAGGGATGCGCGAAGCCGATGGCGCCGAAGCTCATGCCGCCGCCCCCGGCGCCGCAGGCAGCGACCGCAGCGGCCGCGTGTGGCGCACCAGTGACTCGGCGCGGGAGAGGCCGCGCAGGCACTCCTCCGCGGTGGGCTCCAGCTTGGCGAACTTGACCAGGTCTTCCCAGCGCACCTCGTCGGCAAGCTCGGCTAGGTCGAGTCCCATCAAGCGGCGGCTCGAGAGCGCGGCGACGAACTCCTCGCTGGTCAGGTCGAGGGCGTTGAAGGTAAGCCGCGCGCCCAGATATCCCCTGACGATCTCCGAGAGCCGGAAGATGGCGGCCCGCCCCTCGCCTCGCTTCCAGGGCGCGTCCGCCTTGAGCGCGGCCAGCCGCTGCAGGGCGAGATCGTCCGACTCGACCAGCGCCGCCACCTGCGCCGCCGGCAGCTGCCTGCGCCGCAAGAAAGCGCGCAGGCCCAGCGCGGCGGCGATGGCTGCGAGGAGCCCCAGGAGGAGCCACAGCCAGAGGAGCGAGCGAACCCGCACCGGCACCGGCGGCTTGGGTCCGTGGTGCGCGGTGTCGTTCGAGGGCGCTCCCTCCTCCTTGATGAGGCTGCGGAACTTGAGGGGCCGGCCGCGGATGGTCAGCGTGCGCTCGCCCTCGGGGCCGGTGACGTGCAAGGTCAGGTCGGGGAGGCGCGGCGTCAAAGAGCCGTAGTCGGCCAGCGCCAATTCGAAGACGGTGCGCGCGTGGCCCGCGACTTCCTCGCGGTGCACGCGCAAGGGCGGCGCGCCTTTGGGGACCGCCAGCGGCGCGGGGTCGAAGCCGGGCAGCGCGTAGACGTCGCGGAGGTCGTGGTCCACCGCGATGCGCAAGAGGACGTGCTCGCCCAGCGAGATCTCCTCGGGCGCCACCTGCACGTCGAGGGCGAGCGGCACGGCTTCGGGCAGCGCCGCGCCAGCGGGAGCCGCCGGGGCCGCGGCAGTCGCGTCCGCAGGGGGAGGCGAGGGCGGCGCCGCGGCGAGCAGCAGGAGGGCGAGCGCGATCATCCGCCGCGTCTCCGCGCCCGGGCCCGGAAGAGCGCCGCCAGCGGCTGCACGTAGTCGTCGCCGGGCCGCACCCGCACCGCGTCGAGCGAGAGCTTGCGGAAGATGCGGTCGCGCTGCGAGGCCCGCTCCTGCGCGTAGGCCTGGTACGCCGCCCGCGTCCGCGCGTCCTCGAAGTCGAGCAGCACCGTCTCGCCGGTCTCGGCGTCGGTCACCGGCCACAGCCCGCGCAGCTCCGGCAGCTTCTCCTCCACCGGATCGGTGACCACCACCGGCACCACGTCGTGGCGCCGCGCCATCACCGCCAGCGCGTTCTCGTAGCCCTGGGCAAGGAAGTCGCTCACCACGAAGACCACCGCCTTGCGCCGCTGCGCCGTGGTCAGGTGGCCGAGCGCCGCCGACAGATCGGTGCCGCGCCCCTGCGGCCGGAAGGCCAGCACCTCGGTGATCAGCCGCAGCCCGTGCTTCTTGCCCCGGCGCGGCGGCACATAGCGCTCGATGCGGTCGGTGAAGAGCAAAAGGCCGGCGCGGTCGCCGTTCTCCAGCGCCGAGAAGACCAGCAGCGCCGCGATCTCCGCCGAGACCTCCGCCTTGGCCTGCGCCGAGAAGCCCGCGTCCTGCGAGGCGCTGCGGTCCACCGCGATCAGCGCCGTCAGCTCGCGCTCCTCGGAGAAGACCTTGATGAAGGGCTCGCCCATGCGGGCGGTGACGTTCCAGTCGATGGCGCGGATCTCGTCGCCGGGCTGGTAGGGGCGCACCTCGCTGAAGGCCATGCCGCGGCCCTTGAAGAGCGAGTG
>JANXXR010000201.1 GCA_025350525.1 Deltaproteobacteria bacterium | reverse complement strand
TGCGAAGCTGCGCGCGGCCCTGCGCAACTTCGCCCTCGTTGACCGGCTGGGTCTCCTTGCAGCGGATCTCCTTCACCGTCCCGTCCTCGGGCGCCTCGACCGGCATCTCCATCTTCATGCTCTCGAGGATGACCAGCACGTCGCCGGCCTTGACGGCGGCGCCGGCCTTGACTTCGATCTTCCAGACAGTGCCGGTGATGTGCGCGGGAACGTCAGCCATGGTCTAGAGCCTTTCGAGGAAATGGGTGTCGAGCGCGCCCTTGGCAAAGGCCTCGCTGGCGAGGATCTTCTCATGCAGCGGGAGGTTGGTCTTCGGTCCTTCGACGGCGAAGTTGCGCAGGGCCGCGCGCAGCTTCGCAATCGCCTCGCCGCGCGTGGGCGCATGGGCGATGATCTTGGCCAGCAGCGAATCATAGAACGGCGTCACCGTGTCGCCCGCCTGGTACCCGGCGTCGATGCGGATGCCGTCGTGGAAGGCGCCGTCGGCCGGCACCGGCGTTTCGAAGCGCGCGATCTTTCCCGGCGAGGGGAAGAACTTCACCGGGTCCTCGGCGTTGATGCGGCACTCGATGGCGTGGCCGCGGGGCTGCAAGTCGTCCTGCCCGATGGGCAGGTGCTCGCCGGCGGCGATGCGCAATTGCAGCTGCACCAGATCGAGGCCGGTGGTGGCCTCGGTCACCGGATGCTCCACCTGCAGCCGCGCGTTCAGCTCGATGAAGTAGAAGTCGTCGCCGACGAGGAGAAACTCGCAGGTGCCGGCGTTGGCGTAGCCGACCGCGCGCGCTGCCTTGAGGCCGGCGTCGAGCAGCTTGTGCAGCACCGCCGGGCGCGGCTCTGGCAGCACGAAGGCGGTGGCCGGAGCCTCCTCGACGACTTTCTGGTGGCGGCGCTGGATCGAGCATTCGCGGGCGCCGATGGCCAGCGTGAGGTGGCCGTCGCCCAGGATCTGCACCTCGACGTGGCGCGGCTGCTCGAAGTAGCGCTCGAGGTAGACGGCGTCCTTGCCGAAGCTGGCCCGGGCGCGGTCGGCGCAGGCGCGCAGCGCTTTCATCAGCTCGGCCTCGTCGCGGGCCACCTGCATGCCGATGCCGCCGCCGCCCGCCGCCGCCTTGACCAGCAGCGGAAAGCCCACCGACGCGGCGGCAGCCCTGGCCGCGACTTCCTCGCCGACGTGGCCGTCGGAGCCCGGCACCACCGGAACCCCGGCGTCGCGCATCACCGCCCGCGCCTGCGCCTTGTCCTTGAGCGCGCGCATCGCTTCGGGTGGCGGGCCGACGAAGACGATGCCGGCCGCGGCGCACGCCTGCGCGAAGTCGGCCTGCTCGGAGAGGAAGCCGTAGCCGGGATGGATCGCCTGCGCGCCCGTCTGCCTGGCGGCGGCGAGCACCTTCCCGATGTCGAGGTAGCTCTCCTTCGCGGGCGCGGGGCCGAGCCGCACCGACTCGTCGCAGGCCTTCACGTGCAGCGCGGTCTGGTCGGCGTCGGAGTAGACAGCTACCGTTCGGACGCCGAGCGCCCGCGCTGCCCGGGCGACCCGGCAGGCGATCTCGCCGCGGTTGGCAATGAGGATCTTGCTGAACACGTCAAGCCCTCCCTGAAAGGCGGCGCAGTCTACTCCAACAAATTGGCGCCGGGCTTCGTTGACCGGGCTCGCGCGCCGGGCTTAGTCTCCGTCTCGACGCGGGAGGCGCGCATTGGCGACGGCGAAGGCGGCCCAGAGGTCGAGCAGCAAGAAGACCCGGCGCACCTGGGCGCCGGTGGTGCAACTGTCGTCGGTCCGCGCGCTCAAGCGCCGCGAACTGGCGGAGCAGCGGGTGCACACCGCGCTCGACGAGAACCGCGCCGCGCTGGCCCGGCTGTTCTCCAGCGGACTGATCTTCACGCAGAAGGGCGCGCGCGCCGGACGCGATCTTCTGCTCGCGCACCAGGCGCTGCTCAAGGTGGTGGACCTCTTCACCCGGCTGGTGGATCCGTCGGCCCGCGACGACGCCGCGCTGAAGACGCGCGCGGAGGAAGTCTTCGATCACCTCGACGCGCAGCTGGCCCGCACGGCACAGCTGACCGCACGCACCGGCGAGTTCCTCTCCGGCCGCGGCCGCGACTGAATCGGGCGCGACAAAGCAAAGCGCACCACGGAGGCCACGGAGGGTTGGGTTTCCCTGCCCGGGCCGTCGCCGCGGTGGCGCGTGGGTCCGGTTCCAACAACCCTGTTTCCGTGCCAGCGGCCCCGACTAGATCTGCCCCGATAAAGCAAAGCGCACCGCGAAGGCGCGAAGCCGCGAAGGGTGGGTTGCGAGGCAACCGCGCCAACCCGAGCCGGTGCGTGGCCTCGGCTCCTATCCAACCTTCGTGCCTTCGCGCCTTCGCGGTGAGATTTTGCTTTTGCTTTACTGCCGGACAGTGCGGAGTGTGCGGCGGCGGGGCCGCAACCGCGCCAACCCGAGGCGGCGCGTGGCCTCGGTCCCAACCAGCCTGTCTCCGTGCCCTCCGTGCCTCCGTGGTGCGCTTTTGCTTTTGCTTTACCGCCGGACGGTGCGGAGGGTGCGGCGGCGGGATTTATTCGCCATTGCGCAAGAACGTCGGGATATCGAGCTCGTCTTCGCTCGCCCCCGTCATCTGCCGCAGCTCGTCCCAGGAGATGTGCCGCACCGGCTTTTCCTGCTGGCTGCGCGGCGGCGGCGGCGGCGTGACCTTGAGCGGACCGGGCGAGGGCGAACCGGCGCGCTGGATCTCCGGAGTCCGCGCCGCCCGCATCGCCGGCGCCGGCTCGGTGACGGTGGGCAGCGCCAGGGTCCCCTGCGGCGCGCCGCGGACAGCGCGGGTGGCGTCGATGCGCTCGATGCGCCGCGCGTCGCGGGAAGCGAAGCCGGTGGCGATGACGGTGATCTTGAGGACGTCCCCCATCTCGTCGTCGATGACGCTGCCGAAGATGATGTTGGCGTCCTCGTGCGCCGCCTCCTGGATGAGCGAACAGGCCTGGTTCACCTCGACCAGCGTCATGTTCCCGCCGCCGGTGATGTTGATGAGGATGCCGGTGGCGCCGTCGATCTGCACGTCCTCGAGCAGCGGGCTCTCGATGGCCAGCTTGGCGGCGATGAGGGCGCGCTCGGGGCCGGTGGCGCTGCCGGTGCCCATCAGGGCCACGCCCATGTTGCTCATGATGGTGCGCACGTCGGCGAAGTCGACGTTGATGAGCCCGGGGATGGTGATCAGGTCGGAGATGCCCTGCACGGCGTTGAGCAGGACCTCGTCGGCCTTCTTGAAGGTGTCGAGCAGCGTGGTGCGCTCGTCGGCGACGGCCAGCAGGCGCTGGTTGGGAATGGTGATGAGCGTGTCCACCGTGCCCTTGAGCTCGGCGATGCCGTGCTCGGCCTGCTTGAGCCGACGCTTGCCCTCGAAGATGAAGGGCTTGGTGACCACGCCGACCGTGAGCGCGCCGATGCTGCGGGCGAGGTCGGCGATGACGGGGGCGCCGCCGGTGCCGGTGCCGCCGCCCATGCCGGCGGTGACGAAGACCATGTCCGCGCCCTCGAGCGCGGCGAGGATCTTCTCGCGATCGTCCAGCGCCGCCTGCCGCCCGATCGCGGGGTTGGCGCCGGCGCCCAGCCCCTTGGTGACCTGCGCACCGAGCTGGATCTTGGTGCCGGCGCGGTTGTGCTGCAGCGCCTGGCAGTCGGTGTTGGCGGCGATGAAGTCCACGCCGGTGAGCCCGGCGAGGATCATCGTGTTGAGGGCGTTGCCCCCTCCGCCGCCCACGCCGACGACCTTGATCTTCGCGCCCAGGTCCGGCTCCGGAATCTTGTTCTCCATGTCACTCTCCATTCGTTGTTGGCCTGCGGCCTGAAGCCTGAGGCCTAGAACAATTCCCTGACCCAACCGAGAAACCGCTCCTTCACCGAAGCGGCGTCATTGGTAAAATTGCCGCGCACGCCGTCCTTCACCTGCCGCGCGCCGTAGAGGAGCAGGCCCACCGCGGTGGCGTGCTGCGGGCTCTTGACCACGTCGACGAGGCCGCCGATCCCGCGCGGCATCCCGCGGCGTACCGGTAGCCCCAGCACTTCCTCGGCCAGCTCGGGCATGCCGTGCAGGAGCGTCGAGCCGCCGGTCAGCACCACGCCCGAGGCCAGGAGGTCCTCCTGCCCCGCCTTCTGGATCTCGCGGTGCACCAGCTGGAAGAGCTCCTCGACGCGCGGCTCGATGATCTCGCAGAGGATGCGCCGCGAGAGCACCCGGGGCGCGCGCCCGCCCACCGAGGGCACCTCGATGGTGTCGTCCTTGTCGAGCGAGGCGCCCTGCGCGCTGCCGAACTTGACCTTGATCTTCTCCGCCTCGTGCATGGGCGTGCGCAGCCCCACCGCGATGTCGTTGGTG
>JANXXR010000194.1 GCA_025350525.1 Deltaproteobacteria bacterium | reverse complement strand
TCCAGATTCTCCTGCCCGGCATCGGCAACGCCCTCTCGGGCAAGCTGCCCCGGGGCGCCACGCGCTACGCCACCCGCGGCGCGCTGGTGCCGGTCGACTCCGGAGTGCAGGCGGCGCTGACGGTGCCGGCCGGGCCGTACCTCGGCTGGCTGGGCCGGTACCAGGCCTTCTACGCGCTCGCCTTTGTGCTCTTCCTGCTCTTCAGCCTCGTCTGGGGACTGCTCGCGCGGGCGCCGCCGGCTCCGCTTTCGCGGGTGAGCGAGCCCGTTCCTGCGCCGGCTCCGCGGCCGGTCCGGCCCTTGCCCTCGCTGCTCGGCACCGACGTGGGCGAGCCGCGCACGGCGCCGCCGCCCACCGACGACGTGCCCTGGCCCGCGGCCGAAGCCTCCGAGGTGACGCAGAAGTCGCAGCCGCCGCGGATGGTCGAGTCGCTGGATGAGGAAGAGCCCGAGACCCTCTCGGCGGAAGAGGCGGGCCTGGTCGAGGCAGAGCCTGTCGTCGAGCGGCAGGCCGAGGCGCCCGCGCTCGCCGAGGCGCCCGCGCTGGCGACCGCGCACGACGACAAGGTTTCCGCGGAGGCCTCGTCGGCGGCCAAGGGCGACTTCAGCTTCGCCGACCTGCTCAACGACGGACACCGCCCTGCGCCCGCCAAGGACGCGCCGGTGCGCCACCACCGGTCTTCCCTCCGGCCTTCCCTCGAGGAAGACGCGGCCGACACGACCGCGTCCGGCGGCCCCAGCGACGCGCTCCTCGCGGCCGCGCACTACGACCATCCCGCTGGGGAGCCGGAGCCGTTTCCGGGCGACGAGCCGACCCGCATCGAGCCAGTGAGCGCCGCGCTCCTGGACAAGCTGCGCGAGCGCGACGAGGAGATGTCGGCGGCGGCGGCGGCGGCGAAGCCGGGCTGGGGCTCGCTGGTGCCCGAGGGCGACCTGCTCGACCGCACCTCGGAGAGCGCGCCGCCCTCGATGACGGACCTCGCGCGGGTCCCCGCCGGAATCCGCCCGGAGCCCGGGGGCGAGGCCGAAGCCGCGCGGCCCGAGCCTGCCGTGGCCGAGCCAGAGCCCGCCGCGGCCGCGCCGGAGGCGAGCGTCACCATGCAGGACTTCACGCTGCCGGCGCTGGACGCGCAGGATCCGGACGAGCAGCACTGGCACGAGACCTACGACCGCTTCAAGGAGCTGAAGGGCCAGCTCGGCGAGCCGGCCGACAAGATCAGCTTCGAGAAGTTCGCCGCCAAGCTGAAGAAGAACCGCGCCGACCTGCTGGCCAAGCACAGCTGCAGGGGCGTGCGCTTCTCGGTCTACGAGAAGGACGGGAAGGCGTCGATCAAGGCGACGGCGATTCGCTAGCGGGCAGCCGGGCCCGGTGGAACCTGGCCAGCTCGGCGTTGGCGTGGGCGATGACTCCGAGCCGGGCCGCGATCGTCTTCAGCGCGGCGGCGGGGATGGCGAGGTAGCCCTCTCCGTCGGCGAGCCCGGTGTAGATGCGGTTGCCGATGCAGCCGAGGCTCATGGCGGGGCGGCCGCTCTCGAGCGCTTGCGGGAGCGCGGCGCAGGTGGGGCGACCCATCGCGGGGGCGTCGGGCGAGACGCCGGCCGACTGCGCGGCCTCGACCAGCACCATCAACTGCGCCGCCGTCCCGCGCACGAGGACGACGTCGGGCGCGCAGGGCATCTTCGCGAGCGGCGCGTAGACCGCCACCTCGAGCGGCGCCTTGCGGTGCGCGATGCCCGGCACCTCCTCCATCTTGAGATAGCCGAGCTGCACCATGGTGCCGACGAGGCCCATCAGCTCCGCCTTCTTCGCTTCGGGCATCGCCACGCCGTGCGTATGCGCGCCGATGGGGCAGCCCAGGTGATCGGCGGCGGCGGTCCAGAAGACCTCGCCCATGGCCGCGTGCTTCCAGTAGCTGCAGCTCGCGAGCTCGCCCGGCGCATGCGCGACTCCCGCGGGCGCCTCGCCGCGAAAGGCAATCCCGATCGGCGGCAACGCCGTCCCCAGCCGCCCCTGCAACTCCGCCGCAATCGCCGTGATCTCGCTCAAGCCGTCGCTCATGCCGCGCACCATACGCCAGGACGCGGCGCACTAATGCGACGGCGCCTGGTACCAGTCCTCTTGCCCGGGCTCCTGCTGCTGATCGTCGCTCGCCTGCGTGGGCTCGCTGCCGGACATGAAGGCCTCGCTGACGGCGTAGGGGTCGCCCTGCCTCGCGAGCAGCCCGGTGTTGCGGTTGATCTGCACCACCGTCACCCCCGGCGGCGGCGGCGGCCACTCCTCCTTGGGCGTGCTGGCGGTGGCGGCGCGCATCCAGGCGAGCCAGATGGGGCCGGCGGCGTGCCCGCCGGTCTCGAGACTGCCCATCATCTCGTGGGTGTCGAAGCCCACCCACGCGCCGGCGATGATCGATGGCGTGAAGCCGATGAACCAGCCGTCGCGGTGCTCGCTGGCGGTGCCGGTCTTTCCCGCCGCCGGCCGGCCCAGCGTCGAGAGGGAGTGCGCGGTGCCCGAGGGATCGTCGATCACCGACCGCATGAGGTCCGCGACCAGGTACGCCGTCTCCGGCTTCACCGCCTGCTCCTCCTTGCCCTGCGGGGCGAAGATGGTGTTGCCGTCGCGCGAGAGCACCTTGCGGATCAGCACCGGGTCGGTGCGCTTTCCCTGCGAGGCCAGGGTGGCGTAGGCGTTGACCTCCTCGAGCACGCCGACTTCGCCGGTGCCGAGCGCCGCCGTGTAGCTCTGCGGCACCTCGCTCAAGATGCCGGCGGCATGCGCCTCGGCGCGGACCTTGTCGATGCCCACGTCGATGAGGAGCTTGACCGCCACCGTGTTCTTCGACTCGGCCAGCGCCTTGCGCAGCGTGATGGGGCCGT
This sequence comes from Deltaproteobacteria bacterium, assembly GCA_025350525.1. Lineage (GTDB taxonomy): Bacteria > Myxococcota > Myxococcia > Myxococcales > 40CM-4-68-19 > 40CM-4-68-19. Next base: position 4,322 of record JANXXR010000194.1, on the reverse strand, counting down.
CGAACTGGTCCTTCTCGAAGTTCTGCGGCTTCCAGGCCTTGCCGGTCCACGGGTCGGTGATGACCTCGGGCGAGTCGTCCACCTTGGTCGAGGGCGTGTACTTGCCGGCGTCGAGCGCCGCCGCGTAGAGGAAGGGCTTGAACGAGGAGCCGGGCTGCCGCCTCGCCTGCGTGGCCCGGTTGAACGACGAGAGCGCGGTGTCGAAGCCGCCCACCAGCGCCAGCACGCCGCGCGACTTGAGGTCCATGCCGATGAAGGCGCCCTGCACCTTGGGCGTCTGATCCAGCGCGAGGTCGAGGCGCAGCACGCGGGTGGCGCTGGCGCTCCGCTGCGTCTGCATATGCGAGACGCGGACCGCCACCACCTCGCCCACCGAGAGCACCTCGGAGGGCGAGCGGGGCGCGGGCGTAGCGCGCTCGGGCTTGAAGGGCCGCGCCCAGCCCATGCTGGCGAAGGGCACGTTGCCGGCGATGCCGGGCGCAAGCTCCACGGTGGCGTCGGTGCGCGAGATGGAGGTGACGATGCCGGCATAGATCTCGTTGGGCACCAGCGGCCGCGCCCGGGCGGCGCGGCCCACCACGTCGGGAGCGAGGCTGCCCTGCGCGAGATCCTCGGCGTCGGCGGCGGCGGCCTCGGCGTCTTCCTCGTCGGCGGGCGACTTCTTCTTCTTGTTCGCCTTCTGCAGCTTGTTGACCGCGCGCCGCACCGCCGCCGAGTGGATGCCCTCGAGATCCAGCACCCAGGCCTGGTCGGCGGTCTGCTGCACCGAGGAGAGCTTGCGCCCCAGCGCGGCGCGATAGGCGTCGAGGCGCTCCGGGTCCAATTTGGCTTCGGCGCCGCGCCAGCCCTGCCGCTTGTCCACGGCGCGCAGGCCTTCCTGCACGGCCACCTCGGCGGCGGACTGGAGCCGCGAGTCCATCGCCACCTCCACCGTCATGCCCGCGGTGTCTACCGGCGCCTCGCCGAACTGCGCATTCAACTGCCGGCGCACCTCGTCCAGGTACCAGGCGCCGGGCGGATCCGGCGGCGGCGGCGGCAGCACGATGGGCCTGTCGACCTCGTGGTCGCGGTCCTCCTGCGAGATGTAGTGGTTGGCCAGCATGCGGTCGAGCACGTAGGTCTGCCGCTTCTTGGCGCGCTCGGGATGGCGCCGCGGGTTGATGCGCGACGGATTCTGCGGCAGCCCGGCGAGGATGGCCGCCTCGCCCAGGTCGATCTCCTGCACGTGCTTGTTGAAGTAATAGAGCGACGCCTCCTCGACGCCGTAATGCGCCTTTCCGAAATTGATTTGATTCAAATAGAGATAAAGGATGTCGTCCTTGGAGAGGTTGTGCTCGAGGCGCGCCGAGAGCAGGATCTCTTTCAGCTTCCGCTTCCACCTCTTCTCGCTGCTGAGGAAGAAGTTCTTCACCACCTGCTGGGTGATGGTCGAGGCGCCCAGCCGCTTGCGTCCGGAGATGGCGTCCACCACCACCGCGCGGCCGAGGGCGAGCAGGTTGAAGCCGGGGTGCTTGTAGAAGTCTTTGTCCTCGGCGCTGGTCACCGCCTGCACCAGGACGCGCGGGATCTGGTCCATGTGCACGACGGTGCGGCGCTCGCGGTAGAACTGGCCGACCACCGCGCCGTCCGAGGCGACCACCTTGCTGGCGACGAAGGGATGGTAGTCGCGGATGCTGTCGAAGGTGGGGATCTCGCGAGAGATGTAGAGGTAGCCGGCGATGATGCCCGCGAAGCCCAGCACGGCGAGGGCGGCGCCCGTCCAGGCCGCGCGCCGCGTCCAGATCTTCCAGGCCGGCTCGCCGGCCTTCACGTGGCCGGCGTAGTCGTCGGCCATCACCGGACGGTAGGGCGCCACCTCGGGCTCGACGGGCTCGGGCGGAGGCCTGGGCTTGGGCCGCGGGACCTGCACGAAAGCGGTGGCTCCGGCGACGTCGTCTTCGGGCGGCGGTGGCGGGGGCTCCGCTTCCTTGACGGCCTCGGCGTCCCACCAGTTGCCGCGGCGGCCCTTCTGCTCGGGCGCCTTGGCCACGACTTTCTTTGGCGGCGGCGGTGCGGTGGGCTCCTCGTCGGGCAGCGTGACCTGGAGGCCCTTGCGGGGCGCGGACGGCTGCGGCGCCGACGGCTGCGGCGCGGACCTGCGCGCGGGCAGCGGCGCGGATTTTCCCGCGGGACGGGCGCCGTCCACGCGAACGAACGCGGTCGCTCCCGGATTCTCGTCGGCGGGAGGTCGGTCGGGGACTTGATCGACGCGCACGAAGGCGGTGGCGCCCGGGTTCTCGTCGGCCTGCGGCGCCTGCATAGTCGCCTCAACCGGCACCTGCTCGCCGGTCTGGATGGCGTCCTCGCTGATGGTGTTGCCGTCGTTGTCGCCGATGACGACGGTCCCCCCCGGGGACTGATTCGCAGGTGGACGCTTGGCAGGCATTGGGCCTCGCAGGATGCAACAGACCGCACCTGCCGTCCATGCCGGAAAACCCGGTGGCCGCGAGGGGGCGGGTCCGTTGGGAGGCCCTACACAAAAAAAATTATTTTTTTTTGAGGGGGGCGGGAAGGGCGTCGCCCCCCGGGCCTTGCGGCCGGACGGTTACAGCGCGCGCGAGAAGCGCGTGCGTGGGAGGCGGCGGAAGGATTCGCGCAGGTAGAGGCGGGCGGCGCGGTCGTGGCCGCGGACCACCTCCAGCTCCACCGTCTTGCAGCCGGACCTGCGGGCGGCGGCGAGGGCGGCCAGGAGCAGGGCGCGGCCGATGCCCTCTCCGCGGCGCCCCGGCACGACGTAGAGCTCGTCCAGCCAGGCCACGCGGCCGCCGTGCTCCAGCGCCACCGTGAAGCTGAGTACGGCGACCCCGGTCGCCTCGAGGGCGTCGCTGGCGAGGAGGATCGCCCCGGCAGGCGGCGAGCGTGCAGTCTCGGCGCGCGGCGAGCGTGCAGTCCCGGCGCGCGGCAGGAGCAGGCGCAGCGCCCGGCGCAGGCGCGCTCCGCCCATGGGAATGTCGTGCTCCCGGTACTGCGCTTCGACGAGCGGCAGCGCCAGCGTCGAAGTTGCGGCGTTCAGCGTGCGGATGCGCATGGAACGGATTCTTGCGCGCCGCCGCGGTCTCCGCCATCCTGCCGCCGTGCGCTGGTGCGTCTACCTCCTCCGCTGCGGCGACGGCACGCTCTATGCGGGCATCACCAACGACCTCGACCGCCGCCTTCTTTTGCACCGCACCGGCCGCGGCGCTCGCTACACCCGCGGCCGGGGCCCGCTCGAGGTGGTCCGCGTCGAGCAGAAGCGCACCCGCTCCTCCGCGCTCCGGCGCGAGGCGGCCCTCAAGCGCATGAAGCGCGCCGACAAGCTCGCGCTCCTTGACACTCCCCTGCGGCGCGGATAGGTCACGCGCCACATGCGCCGCCTCGGACTCCTCGCCTTTGCCGCGCTGCTCGCCGGCTGTCCGCCCAAGATCCAGTATCCCGAATGCAAGGTGGACACCGACTGCGCCGAGCACGGGCAGGTGTGCCTGGCCGGCTTCTGCAAGGAGTGCCGCGAAGACGCCAACTGCAAGCCCGACAAGCCGGTCTGCAAGGACGCCATCTGCACGGCGAAGCCCGAGCCGGAGAAGCCCCCCAAGCCCGCCGCCGAGGAGGAGTGCCTCGCCGACGCCGACTGCGGGGACGGCCGCGCCTGCGTGGACAAGGTTTGCAAGGGGCAGAGCGGCGTCATCCAGGGCAGCAGCTCGCAGAAGCTGGGCGACTGCGAAGTGAAGGCCATCTACTTCGGCTTCGACGAGGCCACGCTCTCGCCCGAGGCGCGCCGGCAGCTGGAGCGGAACTTCGAGTGCCTGCAGCGGTCCAGCTTCCGCCGGGCGCTGCTCTCGGGCCACACCGACGAGCGCGGCACCACCGAGTACAACGTCGCCTTGGGCGAGCGCCGCGCCGAGGCGGTGAAGAGGTACCTGGTCGGCCTCGGGGCCGACGGGCGCAAGCTCAAGGCCCTCTCCTACGGCAAGGAGCGGGCGGCCGATCCGGGCCACGAAGAGTCGGCCTGGTCCCGCAACCGCCGCGTCGAACTGGTCACGGAGCAATGAACATGGAAATGCCAAAGCGCACCACGGAGGCGCAGAGGACACGGAGGTCTCTCTGGTTTCCAGGAACCGTGATCCGGTCTCCGTGTCTCCGTGGTGCGCTGTTGCTTCTCCTGGCCCTGAGCGGCGCGGCCTGCGTGACGACGGCGCAGGAAGGCGAGCAGATGCGGCAGGACATCGCCGCGCTGCGGGCCGACCTCAAGAAGGAGATCGACGCCGGCGCGCAGGAGCGGCAGAAGCTCGCCGAGGAGCAGGCGGCGA
>JANXXR010000190.1 GCA_025350525.1 Deltaproteobacteria bacterium | reverse complement strand
CGCAGGGCAACGCCTCGGCGCCCTTCTTCTTCAACCTCGACTCGAGCACCTGCGGCACGCTGGCGCCCTCCTTCGCTGGGAGCGTCACCTTCCAGGCCTCGCCCCGCGCCAATGCGGCCTTCACCGTGACCGCGCCGGCGCCGACCGATCCTCAGGTGACCGCCGGCTGCCCCGCCCGCTTCCGGACCTCGGGCTACAGCTATGCGTACAGCATCACAGCGCAGCCGGCAGGGTCGGCGGCGTCGATCAGCGGCACCACCGGCACCGCCAACATGCTGGTCAACAGCGGCGGCGCGTACACGGTGGCGGTGGTCGCCACCAACACGCTGAACGGCCTCAGCACCGCCGTCCCGGCGACGGGCTCGCTCGCCGGCGCCACCGCGGTCAGCGGATGCAGCACCTTCCCGCCGGTGGCCAACGCCTTCTCCGTCTCGCAGTCGGTTCCGCTGGCAGCGGGCGGCAGCGCCACGCTGAGCGATGCGTCGCTCGCCGCCGCGGGTGCCAATGCCTCGGCGGGCGGCGCGGCCCTCAGCTCCACGAACTACTACCTCGGCCTGCCCGTCGCGATCAGCACGCCGGGCGGCGCGATCACCGACGCCAATGTCGGCGGCGCTTGCGCGACGTACGCGCTCGCGGCCCCGGTGGTCAGGAACGCGTGGGCCATCGTCGCGGCGCCTCCCGGCAGCCACGCCACGCTGGGCAGCAGCAACACGGGCACGGTGGTCTTCACCCCTGACGCCTCCGGCGCGTACACGGTGGCGCTCACCACCAGCGACGCGGCCGGATATGCCTCGACGGGCACCGTGCGGTTCAACGTCCCGTGCGGGAGCTCGCTCCCGACCATCTCCGGGAACAGCGCCTCGCAGGTCACCAGTGCCTTCACGCTGCCGGTCCCGGGACAGAACAGGGTGGCGGTCGGCGCGGCGGTCGGCCTCGACGCCGCCGCCTCGGATCCGGACTCCTCCGCGACGGCTGCCTGCACGGTGACCGAGGCGCAGCCGCTCACGTACCAGTGGGCCTTCACCTCGATTCCGTCGGGCAGCAAGACCACGCTGCTGGCGGCCGGCACCCGGACCGCGAGCTTCACGCCCGACACCGTCGGCCCCTACACCCTGCAGCTCACCGTCACCGATCCGCAGGGCAACAGCTTCACCCAGAGCAACATCACCTGGGACGCGCAGTGCAACGCCAGCGCGCCGGCCGTGGTGCTGAACGCGGGCACGCCCGAGTACGTCGCCACGCAGTCGCTGGCCGTCAACGGCGGACAGACGCTCGCCATCACGCGGTCCACCGACCCGTTGACCCCGTCGAGGGCGCTGCTCAACGGCGTGTCCCAGGCGATTCCACCGTTCTACCCGTTCGTGCCTGTCCAGCTCTCGGCCATCGTTCAGGACGCGGACTCCGCGGGCAGCGGAGTGGCGGGCTGCGGCGTCATCCCGCAGTCGCTCACCTACCGGTGGAGCATCAGCGCGCAGCCCAGCGGCAGCGTGGCGCAGATCGGCAGCCCGACGGCGCAGTCGCCCAGCTTCACGCCGGACCTGCCGGGCGCCTACGCCTTCCAGCTGGTGGTCACCGACCAGAGCGGCCGCTCCACCACCAACACCTTGAGCGCGGCCGCCGTGGCCACGGTGGGCACATGCGGCACGGTGGCGCCCATCGCGGTGGCCAAGGTGACCGGACCGATCCCGGCGCCGTCCGTCGGGGTCGCCAAGGAGCCGGTGGGAATTCGCACCCAGCTCGACGGAACGGGCTCGACGGCGTCGGACAACACCGGGTTCCTCGCCGCGGGCGCGGTGGTTCCGGCCAGCGACTTCCCGGCGGGCTGCGGCTTGCGCCAGGCGCTGAGCTACAGCTGGTCGCTCAGCTCGACCCCGACCGGCGCGACCGCCACCCTCACCGGCGCCACGCTGCTCGACCCGTCCTTCGTCCCCGACGTGCCCGGAACCTGGGCGCTGGACGTGGCGGTGAGCGACGGGCGCAACACGTCGCACGCGCAGACCTCGGTCCTGTCGGTGGGCGGCTACCTCTCGGCGCCGGGCACGACCAACGCCTCGTACACGGCCACCGCCCTCGACAGCTCCGGAAACCCGGTGGTGGTGTGGCTCGACGGCGTCACCAACGCGCTCAACGCCGCCCGCTGCACCTCGGGCTGCGCGGGCCCGAATCCGATCTGGCAGGCGCTGCCGAACATCGACACCAACATCGTGGTCGCCCCGCCTTCCGCGACCGATGAGCCGCGGCCGATCGCCGTCGCCACCTCGGGAGCGAACCTCCTCGTGGCCTACTACACGGGCTCCGGAGCCACCGGCACCGGCCGCAGCTGGGCCCCGTGCGAAGGGATCCTGGCCTTCTTCAACGCCGCGGCCTCCGCCTGGACCACCAGGTACATCGGCGAGCGCGGCAACGCTTGCGACGCGGCCTTCACCACCGGAAGCGCGGTCGGGCGGTACTTCGCCGCGCAGACCGATCCGGTGACCGGCCGGTTCGAGGTTGCCTTCAGCTCCCAGAGCATCAACGACGCCAGCCCGCCGGGGACCCCGCTCAACTCCGCCACCATCCGCCTCACCGACTGCGCTCCCGACATCTCGAGCTGCAATGCCAACCAGAGCCTGGTGGCGGCGGCGGCGCCGATCAAGCTGGGGCGCTGGGTCTCGCTCAAGGCGGAACCCTCGGGCGTCTACGCCGCCGCCTTCTACGTCGAGGACGACGGCACCGGCGCCAAGGGCCTGCGCTTTGCGCGTTGCACGGCCGGTGCGTGCTTCACCGGCGGCGCCTGGACGACGATGAACGTGGACTTCGCAGCCGGCGTCGATCAGGGCCGGTTCGCCTCGGTCGACGCGATCCCTGGGAACACCGACGCCAACCCGGGCGCGGCAGCTCCCTCGATTCCGGTCATCGCCTACCGCGACCAGACCGACCACGTGGCCAAGTTCGCGCGCTGCACGGCGGGATGCACCGTCGCTGGCGACTGGACCGCCTCGGTCGTCGCCGATGCCTCGAGCAGCGACTACGGAGCCGGAACGCAGGTGGCGGTCAGCCCAGCGACCGGCTACCTGCGCCTCGCGTACGTCGACGTGGCCCACAACCTGGTCCGGGTTCTCGCGGGCAGCGGCTCCGGCAGCTTCAGCGAGACCGCCGAGTTCGGCGCGCTGGGCAGCTTCGGTGGCCTCTCGATGGTCTTCAGCGGCGGGACTCGTCTGTCGTTCAACGGCGGCAGCGGCCTGCGCTTCTTCGCCGGTCCGTAGCCTGAACTCCGGCCGCGCCGAGAAGCTCGCGGCGGCGCGGCCACCCCCTTGCAGTCCCTCCTTTTGGAGAGGCTAAAAACGATGCAGGTCAGCTTCAGACGACTCGCCGCCACCGCGCTTGCGCTCGCCCTCGCGGCCTGCGCGAAGCAGCAGCCGCTGCCAGTCGCGTCGGTCGGAGACACCAACAGGCTGTCCGTCGCGACCGGCCAGCAGATCATCCTCGACGGGAGCAAGAGCGACCCCAAGGGCCAGGGCGCGCTCACCTACCAGTGGTCGCTGCAGAAGATGCCGCGCGGCAGCCGGGCCCGCATCGAGTCGCCCCAGAGCCAGGTGACCCGCTTCACCGCCGACGTTCCCACCACCGTCACCGAGCAGTACGTCGTCCAGCTGGTGGTGAGGAGCCAGTACTTCGTCAGCGAGGCGCAGTTCCTCACCATCACCGCGCTCGAGTGCGGCGTGAACGTGCCCGCCGTCAACAACCTCGCCGCCACTCCCTCGAGCGGCGCGGTGGACGTGCCGGTGCAGCTCACCGCCACCGTGGACGACAAGGACAACGACGCCGAGTGCCAGCCGCAGCTGGGCAACCGCAAGCAGGTGCTGCGCTACGCGTGGTCGCTCTCGGATCTGCCGGCGGGAAGCAAGGCGAAGATCCGCGACACGGCGGCGGTGCAGGCGTCGTTCACCCCCGACGTCGCCGGCGTCTACACGGCCGTGCTGGTGGTCACCGACTCGACCGGACTCTCCAGCGCGCCCACCCGCGTGGACGTGCAGGTCCAGCCCTGCGGCGCCGCCTTCCCGGTGGTCAACTCCACCACCAGCTCGCCGCTCTCGCCCAACCTCTTGCAGGCGACGCAGCTCACCGCGCAGGTCACCGACGCCGACAACGACGTCCGCTGCAAGCTGAACCAGAAGATCACGCTACACTGGGAGGCGATCAGCCTGCCCACCGGCAGCCACGCCACGCTCAACAACCCCTCCGCCGACGACCCCAGCTTCACCCCGGACGTGCCGGGCGAATACGACTTCCGCGTCATCGCCACCGACGACACCGGGCGCTCCAGCGCCGCCAGCGCTCCCTTGCGCATCATCACCAAGACCTGCGGCGGCAATCCTCCGCTGCCGGTGGTGCAGCTCATCCCCGCGCAGGCCAGCATCGGGCAGCCGGTCGCGCTCCAAGCGACCGCCTCCGACGAGGACGAGGCCTGCGGCGTGCACGAGACCTTCAGCTACCGCTGGTCGCTACTCAGCGTCCCGGGCGGCAGCGCCGCGCTCATCGCCGCCCCCACCGCCTTCAACGCCAGCTTCGTTCCCGACGCCGCCGGCGACTACGCCATCGGCATGACCATCACCGACTCGAGCGGCACGACCGCGAGCTCGGTCACCCACCTCGCCGTCGCGGTCTGCGGCCAGAACCCGCCCAGCATCGACAACCTCCTGGGCGTCACCACCGGAGTCGCCACTGGCAACAAGGTCCACGTCACCGCCGCCGTGCACGACGCCGACAGCGCCTGCTTCGGGCCTGCCTACGACTCCTCGCAGAGCTACCTGTGGACCCTGACGGGCAAGCCCGCCGGCAGCGGCGCCGCCCTCGTCGACCCGGTGGCCAAGGCCGCCGACTTCACCGCCGACGTGCCCGGCACCTACCAGGTGCAGCTCGTCGTCACCGACGCCACCGGCCTCGCCAGCGCGCCTGCGCTCTTCACCACCCGGACCTCGAGCTGCGGAGCGGCGGCGCCCCAGGTGATCTCGGTCGGCGCCTCCAACCTCACGCCCGACCCGGGCGTCGCCATCCAGCTCTTCGCCCAGACCAGCGATCCCGACAACGGCGGCGCCTGCAACTTGAACCAGGCCGTCTCGCTGCAGTGGTCGATCGCGGCGCGGCCGGCGAAGAGCAGCGCGGTGGTCTCGGATCCCGCGGCCCGGCAGCCCAACTTCACCGCGGACGTGCCGGGCAGCTACCAGTTCATGGTGGTGGCCGTGGACTCGACCGGACTGCGCTCGACGCCCGGCTGGCTCACCGTCACCGCCACCGCCTGAGGCACCGGCATCCCCAGCGTCGCGGTGCGGCCGGCCATCGCCTCGGCGGCGCCGCTCCAGGCCGTGGCTCTCTCTGCGGTGCCCTTCGACTCCGACACCAGCTGCGGCCTGGGTGACACCTTCAGCTACGCCTGGCGCATCGTCTCCTCCCCCGCGGGATCGAGCCCGATGCTCTCCGATCCGGCCGGAGCCTCGCCGCTCTTCACCGCCAACCTGCCGGGCGCATACCTCCTCTCGGCCGACGTCTCCGACGCCCGGGGCCACGTCTCGGCGCCGGCCTTCGCCAACGTCACCATCGCCGGCTGCGGCGCGCTGCCGCCCCTCACCGGCGCGCTGGTCTCGAGCGCCGCCGCCCTGGGCACGGTGGTCACGCTCTCGGCCACTTCCGCCACCGCCCAGGCCTGCGGCGCTGCCACGTCGCTGTCCTACGCCTGGGAGATCACCTCGCGGCCAGTCTCGTCGTCGGCCTTCCTCGACAGCGCCATCGCCACGACGCCACACTTCACGCCCGACGTCGCGGGCGCCTACCAGGTGAGGCTCCTGGTGCGCGACTCGCTCGGGCTCGAGTCCACGGCCAGCTACGCCAACCTCACCGTCGCGCCCTGCATCGCCTCCAATCTCCAGTGGCCCGCGGCGGCGCCCTTCCTCAGCCCCAGCTTCGTCGAACCGGACGGCAGCGCCGGGACCGCCGCGTACCTCGGCACCCGCGTGGTGATGAAGACCAACGAGAGCGACCCGCCCGGCGCCTGCGGCTCGGCGGCGGTGCTGCCCATGCAGTACCAGTGGGCGCTGGTGTCGCGGCCCGCGGGCAGCGCGGCGGTGCTCGACTCCTCGAGCGCGAAGACGCCGAGCTTCGTGCCCGACCTCCCGGGCGACTACCAGCTGGCGGCGCGCGTGAGCGATGCGCTGGGCGGCCTGTTGCCGACCCGCTTCGCCACCGTCACCGCCGGAGCCTGCGGCACGAACCTGCCCCAGGTCGCCATCGCCGCTCCGGCCAGCAGCGCGCTGAGCACGCTGCAGACGCTCCACCTGCAAGTGCAGGGCGGCACCGCGACCGACGCCGACGGATATCCGGGCGCTCCCGCCGGCATCACTTGCCCGGCGCGGTTTGCGGTGAGCGGATTCCAATACGCCTGGACGGTCTCGCCGGGCGTCGGCGCCGCCGCCCTGCCGATGGCCGGCCTCGGCACCGACTTCCAGGCCAACGTTCCCGGCGTCTACACGGTGCAGCTGGTGGCCACCGCCAGCAACGGGCTCAAGAGCGCGCCGGCGACGCAGGTCCTGACCGTGGGCGTCTGCGGCTCGCACGCGCCCTACATCGCCAGCGTCTCCACCAAGGTCTTGGGCGTCGCCACCGCGCGGCCGCTGGTCAACGACACCGTCGTCGTCACCGCCACCGCCAACGACGACGACATCGGAACCTCCTGCGGCGACAGCATCAGCGGCTTCACCTGGGCGCTCGCGGGCGCGCCTCCGGGCAGCAGCGTGGTCGGCCCGACCTCGCAGCTCGCCTCGTTCAGCTTCCAGCCCGAGGTGGCGGGCCGCTATCTCTTCACCGTCTCCGCCACCGACTCGCGCGGGCTCGTCTCCGCGCCGTACACGGTGGCCATCGACACCGCCCTCTGCGCGCCGGCGTTGGCGGCGCCGAGCCAGAGCGCCGGGCCCATCTCGCTGGGGCAGCTGGTCACCCTGACCTCCGCCCTCCCCTCCGACGCCTGCGTCCCGTTGCCGTCCTTCACCTACGCCTGGCAGATCGACGCCGCCCCTGCCGGCAGCGTGGCTTCGCTCTCAGCCAGCGCTGGCGCGGCCGTCTCCTTCCGGCCCGACCTGCGCGGCGCTTACACCGTGCAGGTGGTGGCCACCGATCAGGCCGGCTTCTCCTCGGGGCCCGCGCTCGCCGTCGTGCAGGTGGGCGCCACCAACTGCAGCCTCTCGCCGGTGCTGGGAGACATCGGCTCGTCGCTGGTGGTGCCCGACGCCGGCGACCTGACGGTGCTCTCCGCCCCGCTCAACGACCTCAACGGTTCCACCTGCGCGGCCTTCACCGCGCCCTACCACTGGCGCTGGTCGCTGCTCTCGCGCCCGGCCGGCAGCAGCGCCTCCTTGGCGGCCTCCGATCCGTCGCCCAGCTTCGTGCCCGACCTCCCCGGCTCCTACCAGCTGGGCGTGCAGGTCACCGACGCCCTCGGCAACGTCTCGGCGCTGGTGAGCGGATTCCTCGCCACCTCCTCGTGCGGGGCCAACCTGCCCACCGCCGCGATCGGCGGGCCCGAGCAGGCGCCCACGCACACGGCGGCCCTCTTCACCGGCACCGTCGGCGACGCGGACAACTCCTGCCCCGTGCGCTTCCATGTTCCGCTGGCCAGCCGCTGGAGCGTGCTCACCGCGCCGCCCGGCGCAACCGCCCTGCTCTCCTCGACCAGCGGCGCCACCACCACGCTGACCGCCGACCAGGCCGGCAGCTACGTGATCGGCCTCGTCGCGACCGCCGGCAACGGCCTCAGAAGCGCGACGGCCACCGCCTCCATCACCCTCAGCGACTGCGGCGCCACGCCCCCGCAGATCCTCTCGGTCTCCGCCAGCGTCTCGCGTCCGCCGGTGGGCAGCGGCGTCTCGCTCACCGCCAACGCCGTCGATCCCGACAACGTCCCCGGCGGATCGTGCGGCCCCACGCCCATCTCTCCTGCGCAGACCCTCTCGTACCGCTGGCGCGTCATCTCCGCCCCTGCGGGCGCGTCGGTGGACGCCAGCGCCGCCACCGGCATGACCTTCGGCTTCGTCGCGGGGGCCGCCGGCACCTACCTCTTCGAGGTCACCGCCACCGACAGCGCCGGCTTCTCCTCGGCGCCGTTCCGCATCGCGGTGCCCACCGGCGGCTGCGCTCCCGGGCTCACCGGCGCGAGCGTCTCCACCGCGGCGCCCGCGGTCGGCAGCAGCGTGACGCTCTCCGCCCTGCCCCCGTCCATTCCCGACACCTGCGTCAGCGGGAGCGCGCCGCTGGCGTATTTCTGGTCGGTGACCTCGCGGCCGCTCAGGAGCAGCGCCGCCATCGCCAGCCCCACGGCGGCGAGCCCGTCCTTCACCGCCGACGTGCCCGGCACCTACCAGTTCCAGGTCACCGTCACCGACGCGGCCGGCTTCTCCGCCAGCGCCACCACCACCCTGACCGCGGGCGGCTGCGGAGCCGGGCCCTCCGTCGCGCTGCGGCCCTACGACTCCTACGAGCCGGGCGGCCTCAAGATCACCCCCGCGGTGAACCGCGACGACTCGAT
>JANXXR010000185.1 GCA_025350525.1 Deltaproteobacteria bacterium | reverse complement strand
CCGGGACGTTGTCCAAAATCGGCCCCGCCGAGTATGATCTGACATCGGTCTTCAATTCGAGCAATGGTCAGAAAAGTACCAACGAGGAGTTGAGGAAGATTCGTTTTGAAATAGACAGCTATGGACCCAGGGTGCTATTGGTGACAAGCCTTCGGAAAGCCCAGGGAAAATCGTTTTTTATCATAGCCCTCGCGCAATCGCTGAGTCAGCTCAAGAAGCGGGTGTTGATCATTGACACGAATTTGAGAAACAACAGTTTGACCCGTGTCTTGCTTGCCCAACCCAATTTGGGGTTCTCACTGGAGAGTTTCCTAAAGGAGTTGTTGCTTTTGGGGCCTCACGAAGAATCGGAGCCACGGACTGAAACCGGTTCACCCGTGTGGATCAGCTCGGGGTTGTGGTCGCTGAGGTGGGCGCGCCGCGGCTGCACCGCGAAGAAGAGCGCGCCGCCGCCGACGAAGGGCTCGTGGTAGCGGCGCAGGCGGCCGGGCACATGCTTGAGCAGCTCGGGCAAGAGCGAGGTCTTGCCGCCCACCCACTTGATGAAGGGCGTCGCCCTCGCGCGCTCCTCGGGGAGGACGGTGCGGAGCGGACTCTCGGGGCGGCGGAGCTGCAGGACAGGCATGGAGATTCGGTACCAGCGAAAGATCGGTGCCGCAAAATTCCGGCGATTCGCCTGAAAAATTGACTGTTGTGTCCGCCGCGCTTTCCCGTTGTGGCACCGGGGGAGATCGACTAAGGTCCGCGCCCTCTCGCCATGCGGACGGTACTCCTTTTCGCGATCTACGCGCTCCTCGCCCCGGCCGCGCGCGCTCAACAGCAGCCCGCGACGCCGCCGGCCGCCGTCCCTGCGCCAGCCGTGGCCGCGCCCGCAGGGGCCACGCCCGCTGCCGCCGGGCCTGCGGGAACCGCGACCACTGCCGCCCCGCCCGCGGGAACCACCACCGCCGCGCCTGCCGCCAAGGCTCCCGACGCCGCCGCTCCCGCGGCTCCGCTGGTCAAGCCCGGCGAGGCGCCCAGCATCCCCACCGGCGAGACGGCCGAAGAAGCCGCCGTCCCCGCCCCAGAGACCGGCTCCCTCGCCAGGGTGGCGGTGCAGGGCAACCGCCGCGTCGAGGGCGACGCCATCCGCGCCCAGGTGCCCCTCAAGGCCGGCGACACCTACGACAAGGCCAAGCTCCAGAGCACGCTGCTCGCCGTCTGGCGCATGGGCTACTTCAACGACGTCAAGCTCGACGTCTCGCCGGCCCAGCCGCCGCTGCAGGGCTACGTGCTCACCGTGCTGGTCAGCGAGAAGCCCGCCGTCCGCGAGACCAAGCTGGAGGGCAACGACGAGCTCTCCCGCGAGGACTTCAAGGACACCATCGAGGTCAAGCAGTTCCAGATCCTCGACCAGGAGGCGGTCCGCAAGTCGGCGAAGAAGATGCAGGAGAAGTACGTCGAGAAGGGCTACTTCCTCGCCGAGGTCACGCCCCGCATCGACCCGCTGGCCGGCAACGAGGTCAACGTCGTCTTCGTCATCAACGAGCACGCCAAGGTCACCGTCCGCGAGGTGCGCTTCGTTGGCAACAAGGCCATCCCCGTCGAGGACCTCAAGGCGGCCATGCTCACCCAGGAGGGCTCGCCCTTCTCCTTCGTCACCAGCGCCGGGACCTACCGCGAGGAGGCCTTCCAGCGCGACGAGATCGTCCTCCAGGGTCTCTATTTTGATATCGGGTATATTTATGTGAAGTTCGGCAAGCCCGCCATCGAGCTCTCGCCCGACAAGCGCTTCATCTACCTGACCCTGACCGTCGACGAGGGCGAGCCGTACGACGTGGGCAAGATCGACGTCTCGGGCGACCTGCTCATCCCCCGCGAAGACCTGCTCAAGCTGGTGGGCACCCGCAGCGGCGACCGCTTCTCCAAGTCGAAGCTGCAGACCGACATGAACCGCCTGCTCGACGTCTACAAGGACAAGGGCTACGCCTACGCCAACGTCACGCCCGAGACCGCGGTCGACGCCGAGAAGAAGCTGGTCGACCTGACCTTCGAGATGCAGAAGGGCAACCTGGTCTCGATCGAGAAGATCGAGGTGGTCGGCAACAGCAAGACCCGCGACAAGGTGATCCGCCGCGAGCTGCGCATCAGCGAGGGCGACCTCTACAACTCGACCGCGATCAAATACTCGAAGAACCGCGTCAACGCGCTCGGCTTCTTCGAGACCGTGGAGATCAACCAGCGCCGCGGCTCCAGCG
>JANXXR010000177.1 GCA_025350525.1 Deltaproteobacteria bacterium | reverse complement strand
TCTTGCCCGTCACGTGCGCGTCGGGGGTCTGCGGCGCCGACGCGGCATCCTTGGGAGTCCACTGCGTGGCGCCCGCGGGGCTCTTGGTCTTGACCCACTCGTAGTCGAGGAGGTTCGTCAGATACCCGATGGAGAACCGCGTCGGGGTGGTGGTCCAGGCGCCCTCGAGGCCGCTGGTGATCGCGTCCTTGCCGACGCCGGTGCCGCACTTGTTGTTCCAGCCCATGCCCTGGTTCTCGATGGCCGCTCCCGCGGGCGCTTCGCCGACGCACTTGCCTGGCGCTGCCGCGCCGTGGGCCTTGCCGAAGCTGTGCCCGCCCGCGATCAGCGCGACGGTCTCTTCATCGTTCATCGCCATGCGGCCGAAGTTCTCGCGGATGCTGGCCGCCGCGGCGATCGGATCGGGGTTGCCGTTCGGGCCTTCGGGGTTCACGTAGATGAGGCCCATCTGCACCGCCGCGACGGGGCCCTTGAGCTTGCCGTCGGCGCCGTGCCGCTCGTCGCCGAGGAACTTGTGCTCCGGGCCCCAGTAGACGAGGTCGGCTTCCCACTGATCGCGGCGGCCGCCCGCGTAGCCAAAGGTCTTGAAGCCCATCGACTCGAGGCTGACGTTTCCGGTCAGCACCATTAGATCTGCCCACGAGAGCGCCTTGCCGTACTTCTCCTTGATCGGCCAAAGCAGGCGGCGCGCCTTGTCGAGGTTGGCGTTGTCGGGCCAGCTGTTGAGCGGCTCGAAACGCTGCTGTCCGCCGCCCGCGCCGCCGCGGCCGTCGGCGATGCGGTAGGTTCCGGCGCTGTGCCAGGCCATGCGGATGAAGAACGGCGCGTAGGTTCCGTAGTCGGCGGGCCACCACGGCTGCGACTTGGTGAGGACGGCGGCGATCTCATGCTTGAGCGCCTTGAGATCGAGCTTGGAGAAGGCGGCGGCGTAGTTGAAGTCGGCGCCGAGCGGATTCGACGCGACGCCGTTCTGGCGAAGCTGCGCGAGGTCGAGCCGCTCCGGCCACCAGAACTGGTTGTTCGGCGGCGCCTGCGGCGTCTGCGGCGTCGGCGTGACCGCGGCCGCGGGAGGCGGAGGCGGCTGCGGCGTCGGGGGCGCGGCGGCGACGGTGGTGGTCGGCTTGTCCGCCGGGCGCGCGGCGGCGGGCGCCGTGGGACCGGCGGCGTTGGTGCTCGCACAGCTGAGTAGCGCGCACGCGGCCACGGCCGCGATCGGGCGTTTGGTCCAAACCTTGAAGGGATTTCTCTGGGATTGCGTCGGGCTGGCGTTGCGCTGCGTCATCGTGGGCTCTCCGTGCGGCTTGCCGCAGGCCTCGCGGGCTCGGGTAGGGCTGAGAACGATTGGAGAACGATTCTCCAAAATGGATTCAGGGAAAAGGGCCGCCGCCGCCACCGCCAACCTGCCTCTGCTTCATGGTTTCAGTTCGAGCAGCGCTTTGCCGGTTGCAACAAACGGGCAGGGGCCGCGGGGCGCGAACCGGGCGAGGTCTGACGGCACTCACGCTTGACAGTCCTTCGCAAAAGCTACAATGTAGGCACATGGCAGATGTGCTCGGGGGGTTCGAACAGGCCGTGATGCTGGCGATCGTCCGGCTCGGCAAAGACGCCTATGGCCGAGCGATCCTCAAGGAGGTGCAGAACCGGATGCACCGGGAAGTTGCGGCCGGCGCTGTCCACGCCACGCTCGGGCGGCTGGAAAAAAAGCGCCTGCTCGCGTCGTGGCTGGAGCGCGGAACGCCGGTGCGCGGCGGCAGGTCGCGGCGGTTTTACCGGCTGCAGCCAGAGGGGCTGCGCGCGCTCAACGACGCCCGGGAGGCGGTCGACGTCCTCTGGTTCGGTCTCAGATGGCCGCTGAAGAGACGACTCGCATGACGGCGAGCGCGTCGCCCCCACGCTGGGCACAGGCTGCGCTGCGCGCCTTTCTCCCCGCGCGCGATTTCGACAGCGTGGCGGGAGATCTCCTCGAGGAGTACCGGGAGCACAGGTACCCGACCATTGGTCATCAAGCAGCCGACAACTGGTACCTGTGGCAGGTGTTCGGGTTCGCGTGGCGAAACGCTATGGTATGGGCGGCGTTGTTCGCCATCGCCTTCATTGCGCGAACAATGCTCGATTGGCGTGTGCCGGCGACGGACTTCCATACGCGGGCAATGGTCTCGACGATGGTCGGTGGCACCGTGTTCCTGCTGGCTGGGTTCTGGGCTGGATTACGCTCCAACTCGTTCGGCGCCGGGCCGGTGATCGCGGCAACCACTGCGGTCCTGGCAGCTCCGATGCAGTTGCTGGGCGCTGGCGCGTTGCTCCTCGTCTGGAATGACTCGGCGACGATGGCCGCGGTCCGCAATAGCGGCGGTATTGGGGAAGCATTCTTTTTCCCATTATTCACCTTCCTTCCGGCCATCGGGCTCGGCGCAGTGGGCGGGGGGGGCGGAGCGGCCGTCACGCGATTGCGCTGCAGTATCCGAGCGCGCAAGGATCGCGCGAAGCAGTGACTGTTTTCGGTTCGATTACGGGGTCAACACCCCGGTGCTCCTGCGGATGGACGACTTGGCGGAGTCGGCGATGAAGACGTTGCCGGCGGTCTTGACGGCGAAACCCATCGGATCGAACGGCTTGGCCGAAGTCACCGCGCCGCCGTCTCCGCTGTAGCCCGCGGAGCCGCAGGTGCCGGCGAAGTTGGAGATCATGCAGTCATTTGTCGCTCTCGATCGCGAAGCTGGTCAATACCAGGGCGTCGTCAGGTCAGGGGATACCTTGGAAACGCAGAGGCAAGGAGAGCGGGGAGTGGCCGACTGGGCCCCGGCCCGACTCGTATGCGCATGCGGCTCTTTCTCCTCCTGCTCCTCGCTCCATTGGCCTCCGGCGCCGACGAGGGCGTGCACTTCTCGGTCGCCGCCGGGGCAGGATTTGCGCAGGCACTCATCGGGGTGCAAGTGCAGGCCCGCGTCGATCAGCTCGCCGTGTTCGTCGGCACCGGCCCGTTCGCATTCATCGGCCATTCCGACGGTGCCAACGGGGCGAGCTATGGCGGCGTGGCCGGGGCGCGCTGGTACCTCGGGTTCGGAGACCGCTTCTTCGTCTCCGCGCAATACATGCGGGTGAACTTCCAAACGGGGATCTACCAATACAACGACTTCACCGGCCGCTATAGCTGGGATCACTTCAACGCCGTCACTATCGATCTCGGCTGGCGCACCCGGTGGGAGCACTTCTTCGTCGACGCCGGCGCCGGTGGGGGCGGGGTCTGGTATGCCGGCGAGAACGCGCAGGCGACGCCCGACCTCACGCTCGCGCTCGGCTGGGAGTTCTAGGGCTGTGCCCAGCTTGAAGGTGCCGCTTGACGCACCTTCGTCTGGTAAGGTCTTTAGCAACGATCGACCGCATTGGAGATGAGCGATGAGCACCTGGTGTTCCCATCCCGCCCTGATATCGGCTTTATTGGCCTTTGGCTCCCTCGCTTGCACGCGCACGATTCAAGTGGCTTATCGCCCCGGCGTCGTCCTCGAAGCGGGCAAATCCCTTGCGAAGATCCGAGTAGGGATCGCGCCGCTGCAGGATGAGCGGGGGTGGATGCATGATCACGATCCTAAATCTCTATCGTTCGTCGGGACTATCGATGACTGGAAATTCGGTTTGACGTATCGATTGCATAGCACGACCGTCGACACGCTTTTGAACACCATCCTCAAATCCGTCATTCAAACGTAAACAATCTCGATTGAAGGAAACTGCCGGCGGTGATCGTGCGTGGCGAGAAGTGTCTCGACCTCGCTCCGAAGCTCACGGCTTTGTCATCTCGCGAGTTCAACCGGCGCTGAGCGCTTGTTGTGCTTTCCGCCAACTGTCCGCTCTCCTGCCCGGGGTGAGTGGGAGTGGTTGACAGCTCGCCCGCTTGCCCAGAGAGTAGGCCCTTCCACAACATGACCGAGGGTCTATGGGAACCGCATCATTGCGTTCGAGTGCACGTGTCTGCGCGGGAGGACTTGCATCCTCCGCGCTGGTGATCTTGCTGAGCAGCGCCGCTGTCGCCTCAGAGGCAGCGCCGCCAGTCGCGCGGAGGTCCGCGCTGTCCAAGCTGCACCCGCGCTGGATGGCCGAGGAGCAGGCGGAGCGTCACGAGAGCCGCCGGCATCCCGCCAAGCAGTCGCGCCGCCACCAGCGGGCGACGCCCAGCCTCGACAACCATGAAGGACCGCGCTCGCTCGAGGAGGAGAAGGCGGAAGCCAAGACCTTCCCGGGCACCGCACTCCCGCTGGCAGGCGCCGCGATCGCGCGTTCGGCGATGGCCCGCATCTCGAGCTTCCGCGACAGCGACTCGGAGATGGCCAGCCCGTGGAAGTCGATCGGCCCCACCGACGCGGTCTATCCCGTCGCCACCAGCCGGACCAACGCGCCCTACGTAACCTCGGGCCGCATCACCGCCCTGGCGATCGATCCGCGCTGCGGCGTCGCCAAAGCTGAAGACTCGCGCGAAGATGAAGATCGCAACTGCCGGCTCTTCGTCGGCGCCGCCGGCGGCGGAATCTGGCGCACCGACCGTCCCTTCGCGGCCCAGCCCCGCTGGGAGTTCACCTCGGAGAGCTTCG
>JANXXR010000580.1 GCA_025350525.1 Deltaproteobacteria bacterium | reverse complement strand
TGGGCGACATGCGGGTGGCGCCGTAGAGCACGATGCGCGCCGCCGGGGCCGCGGCGCCGATGAGGGCGTTGAGCCCGTCGCCCCCGGCGCCGTCGATGATGAGCGAGGGCGGCCGGCCCGCCTGCGCCACCAGCTCCTTCTCCCAGCCCTTGGCCTGGTACGAAACGGCGGCGATGGCGCCCAGCGCTTTCGCCTTGGCTAGCTTCTCCTCGCTGCCGGACGTCACGCTCACCTCCGCGCCCAGCGCCTTGGCGAAGAGCAGGGCCAGCGTCGCGACGCCGCCGCCGATGCCGGTGACCAGCACGTGCTCGCCCTTGACGAGCCCACCGCGGGTCACCAGCGCGCGGTACGCGGTGAGTCCGGCCACCGGCAGCGCCGCCGCATCCTCGAAGGAGACGTGCGCGGGCAGCTCCACGACCATCGACGCGGGCACCGCGATCTTTTCCGCCATCGTCCCCTGGCGCGGCATGCCCAGGATGAGGAAGTCCTTGCCCTGCACCGCCGGATTGGGCCCCCACTTCTCGCAAGGGATGAGCACGGCCCGCTTGCCCAAAAGCCCCGCATCCACGCCCGCGCCCACCGACTCCACCACGCCGGCGCCGTCGGACCCGAGCACGCAGGGCAGCTGGATGCGCGCGTAGAGACCCTGCCGGATCCAGACGTCGCGGTGGTTCAGGCCGCAGGCATGCAACCGGACGATGACCTCGCCGGGGGCGGCCACCGGGTCGGCCAGCTCGGTCAGCTTCATCGCCTCGGGCGGCCCCTGCCGCTCGCACAGGACTGCGCGCATCATTTTGCTCCGGGTGTGAAGACGAGCCGGACCACGGCTTCAAGGCCCGCCAGGGTGGCGTTGTTTCCTTCGGGATCGAACGGCGTATAGGTGCGCACGACCAGGCCCAGCGCCATGGCTTTGGAAAAGGCCCAGTCGGCGCCGAGGCCAGTGCGGGTGGCGAGCGAATAGCCGAGCGCCAAGCGGTTGGAGAACCGGACGACGGTCAGCTCGAGGAAGGGCGCCACCGGCGTCGAGTCCAGCGTCGCCTGCAGGCCGGCGGCCACCGAGGTGATGCCGCCGCCCGGGGCAGGGCGCTCGGCGACGTCGGCGACGAGCCAGAGCTGGTCGGTCATGCGGTAGCCCAGTCCCACTCCGCCGCCGCCGCGCACGCCGAGCAGCGTGGTGGGCTGGCCGAAGAGGCCCTCGAGGCGGAGCTGGAGCAGCGGCGTGTCCCGGGAGAGCGGCGCCGCGGCGGCCGGCAGAGCGAGGAAAATCAGCGCCAGGAAACGCACCGGCGCACCTTACAACGGCGATTGACTTCGAGGGGGATGTACGGCAGGTACACGCGGTCTTTCGAGAGGCAACCCGGGAGCCGCGCTTTGTCAGAGAAGATCGATCGCAAGCAGCTCAAGCAGCCCGACGAGTTCCAGCAGGTCGCCGGCAAGGGGATGGAGTGGGTCGCCGTCCACCAGACGCAGGTGATCCTGGCGGTGGCCGCGGTCGCGGTGGCGGCGGCGCTGGGCTGGGGCCTGTCGCTCTACCGGGCGTCGCGCGAGGCGAAGGCGGGCGGCGATCTCTCGCAGGCGCTGGAGCTGGAGTCGCGGCCCATCGCCGCCGAGGCGCAGCCGGGGCAGGACTCGTTTCCCAGCAAGGAGGAGCGCAGCAAGGCCGCGCTGGCCGCGCTCGACAAGGTGCGCGCCGAGAACAAGGGCACCACCGCCGCCCAGACGGCGCTGGCGGAGCTGGGCTTCCTCAAGCTGAAGTCGGGCGACGCTGCGGGCGCGCAGAAGGATCTGGCCGACTTCCTCTCGGGCGCCGGCAAGGATCATCCGCTGCGCTCCTTCGCGCAGGAGTCGCTCGGCTACGCCTACGAGGCGCAGGGAAAGCTCGACGACGCCAAGGGCGCCTTCGAGAAGCTGCGCGAGCTCGATCTCCCCGCGCGCGCCGACTTCCAGGCCGCGCGGCTGGCGCTGGTGCAGGGAAAGCCGGAGGCGAAGCAGCAGCTGGAGAAGATCGCCAAGGACTATCCCAAGGAGACCGAGGTGGTCCGCGAAGCCAACGCGCGCCTCGAGCTCGCCTCCCTGCCGCCCATGCCCTCTGCCGCGCCTGCGCCTGCGCCTGGGGCTGCGGCAGGGAAGCCCGCTCCGGCGAAGCCGGCCCTGAAGGCCGCGGTGAAGGCCGCCGCGCCGCCTTCGAAGCCGCCGGCCAAGAAGACGAAGTGATGCTGCTCCTCGCGCTGCTCGCGTTCTCCTCGATGCCGGTGTCGCACGGGCCGCGCCCGCCCTCGCGGGAGGCGCAGCTCGACCGGCCCTTCTTCGTCGGCGACATGCAGCGGCTGGTGCCACAGGAAAAGCTCCCCTTCCAGCCCAGCGAGACGGCGACGCCGGTGCTCGACGAGGCGAAGACCCGCCTCTACCTCGGCACCCACGACGGCAAGGTCCGCTGCCGGTTCCGCGGCAAGGACTCCTGGATCTTCCAGAGCGGCGGCGCCGTACTCGCCTCGCCCACGCTCTCGGGCGAGACCATCCTGGTGCCGGGCGGCGACGGCCAGCTCTACGCGCTCAACCGCTTCACCGGCGCCGTCCGCTGGAAGAACGATGTCCACGAGGAGCTGACCACCCCGCCCACCGTCGCCGACGGGCGCGCCTTCGTCATGTCGAGCGAGCAGTCGATCACGGCCATCGACATCAAGGACGGCAAGACGCTGTGGAGGTTCCACCGCGACGCGCCGGGCGGCTTCACCATCCGCGGCGACGCGCGGCCCCAGGTGGCGCACGGCACCGTCTTTGCGGCCTTTGCCGACGGGACGGTGGCGGCGCTCGATCCCGCCGACGGCGTGGCCCGCTGGACCCGGCCGGTGAGCGGCCCCAGCGGTGACTACCTCGACGTGGACTGGCTGGAGGCGCCCGAGAACGACACTCGCGTCTATGCCGCGAGCAGCAAGGTCGGTGTGGTGGCGCTCGACGTCGCCACCGGCGACGCGCTCTGGACGGCGGCCATCCCCGGCGCCAACCATGTGGTGACCGACGGCCCGCGCGTGGTCGCGAGCGGGCGCGGGCAGGTGGTCGGGCTCGACCGCGGCAGCGGCGCGCAGCTCTGGAAAGTGGAGCTGGGCAAGGACCGGTACTCGACCCAGCCGGTGGTCGAGAGCGGCCTGGTGCTGGTGGCGCAGGATCGCGGGCCCCTGCTCGGCATCGACGCGCAGACCGGCGAAGCCCGCGGCTCCTTCGATCCGGGCAGCGGCTTCTCGCAGCCGGTGCTGGCCGTGCCCGGCGCCGCCTGGATCATCTCCAACGGCGGCGCGCTCTTCTTTTTAGGGCTGCTCCCTTGAAGCGGGTGCTTGTCGTCGCCGCGGTCATCGAGCGGAACGGCAAGGTGCTGGTGTCGCTGCGGCGGCCCAAGGGCGAGCGCGCCTCGCTTTGGGAGTTTCCCGGCGGCAAGGTGGAGCAGGGCGAGGGCGAGCGGGCGGCGCTGGCCCGCGAGCTGCGCGAGGAGCTGGGCGTGCGCGCCGCCATCGGCGAGGAGTATGCCCGCGTGGACCATCTCTATCCCGACCTCCAGGTCGAGCTGGCCCTCTTCCGCTGCGCCCTCCACACCGGCGAGGAACCCAAGCCGCTCGCCTGCGAAGAAGTGCGCTGGGTCTCGCGCCGCGATCTGCCGGGGCTGCCCTTCTGCGAGGCGGACATTCCGGTCCTGACCCGGCTCGCGGAAGAAGACGACGCGCGGCGGTGATCACCGCGAGCTTCCGTCACCTGGGCGGGATTGGCCCGATGCGCGAGCGGCAGCTCTGGCTCTCGGGAGTGCGATCGTGGAGCGAGCTGCCCGCGGGCGAGATCCTCTCGCCGCGCCTCGACGGAAAGCTGCGCGCCGGTGTGGCGCACTCGCAGGAGCGGCTCGCCGCCGGGGATCTAGCGTGGTTTGGAAAGGCGTTGCCGCAGACCGAGCATTGGCGGCTCTTGCCCCAGGTGCTGGAAGGCGCGGCCTATCTCGATATCGAGGCGGCGCGGGAGAGCATCACCGTCATCGGCGTGCTGGACCGCCGCGGCTTGGCGAGCCTGTCGCCGGCGCAATTTCTCGCCCGCGCGCAGGGCTGGACCGCCTTGGTCACCTTCAATGGCGCGGCTTTTGATTTACCTATTCTCCGCCGCGTTTTTCACTCGTGGGAACCGCCCCCGGTCCATATCGACTTGAAGCAGGTGTACCAGCGGCTGCGCGAGAAAGGCGGCCTCAAGCAGTTGGAGCCGCGGGCCGGCTTCTTCCGACCTCCCCACCTGGCGGCGCTGACCGGCGCCGACGCGGTAGCGCTGTGGGAAATGAAGCAGCGCGGAGACCCGACGGCGCTCCGGCGGCTCGTCGAATACAATCTCTATGACGTCTTCCATTTGAAGCCGTTGGCCGAGCTCGGCTACAACCGGCTGGTGAAGCGCACCGGGATGCCGGCGCCGGAGCTTGCGGTCAGCGACCGGGGCGCAATGCTCTACGACGTCTCCAAGGCGGTGGAGGCGGCGTGCCGGTGAGACGCGAGCGGCTGCTGCTGCTCGGCTGCGTG
>JANXXR010000169.1 GCA_025350525.1 Deltaproteobacteria bacterium | reverse complement strand
CCCGCGCCGCGCAGCGCGCCTCCGCCTCCGCCTGCGCTGCCGCCGGCTGAGACGGCTCTCGAAGCGGCGGCTGCAGAGGCGCCGCCGCCCGAAGAGGTGCGCCTCGAGGACCAGAAGACGCAGCTGCGTCCGGCGCCGAAGGCCCCGCTCTACGGCGAGAGCACGAACTCGACCTTGACCCGCCGGGCGCGCTGGGTGCGGCGGATCCAGCTGGCCATCGTCGGCGTGGCGCTGCTCATCGCTGCCTGGGCGCTCTTCTCCACGCCGCGGCCGCCCGCCCAGAAAGCGGAGGCCTTTGGCAGCGGCTCCAGGGCCGTGACGCTGGAACCGCACGACGCCCAGCCGCCTCTGCCGACCAGTCCCATCGTGGTGCTCTCCTCGCCGCCGGGCGCGCAGGTCTACGTGGACGGCGAGCGCAAGGGACAGACGCCCGCCTTCTTCGCCCTGCTCGACCCCGCCGTGCCGCACGCCATCTCGGTGGAGAAGAAGTGCTACCGCGCCTGGCAGATCGCGCTGCCGCCCCGCGCCGGACCCAGGCAGCTGGCGGCCACGCTCACTCCGGCCGCGGGAGCCTGCCCCGGCTCACACCTGGAAGCCACCGGCATGCCCGCGCCGGTGGACCTTCCCGACGACGCCGCCGCCACCGCCACGCTCGGCTTCCTCAACCTGGGCTCGCGGCCCTCGGCGCAAGTGATCATCGACGGCGTGGACATCGGCCAGACCACGCCGCTCCTCGCCTGGCCGCTCCGCAGCGGCCCGCACAAGCTGCGGCTGACCGGCAAGGGCGGCAGCAAGGATCTCGCGGTCGAGATCCGCACCGGCGAGACCAGCAGCACCATCGTCGATCTCTCCCGGCCGCCGGCGAAGAAGGCCGTGAAGACCTCCCGGCGGCGCGCCCGGCGCTGAGGTCCGTTACAATGGCGGACCTTCTCTGGAGGCCGCCTTGGCTCGCCGCTCCCGTTCGCTCGCGCAGGACCCGCTCGCGTCGTTTCCGCCCTGGGCGAGGACGCTGGCGGAGCGCTACTACACCAAGACCATCTCGACCTTCATCCTGCACGGCGCCGTCCGCGACTTGCAGCCCGCCGACGACGGCAAGGGCGGCAAGCGCTTCCTCGCCCTGCGCGCCTTCCTCGCCGACGAGCTCTTCGGCTCCCGCGACCTGGTGGTCTTCTACGACCGCAGCTCCGGCATCCGCCTCGCCACCTCCGAGATGCAGAAGGACTTCATGGCGGCGGTCTCGGGCTACGACACGCTCTTCGGCACCGAGTACGCCAAGGCGCTGCCCAAGGATCCGGGCCGCGCCTTCCCGCTGCTGGAGTCGTACGCGCGGGTCCGCATCGCCGACGGCAAGAGCGTGGCGGTGGTCATCGACTTCGCCGAGACCGTCGCGCCCGCGGGCGACCTCGGCTACATGCCCGGCGAGGACCGCTACTCGCTGGTGACGCTGGTGAAGTGGGCGCAGGATCCGCAGTTCCTGGGCGCCGACTTCTCCATTTGCCTGATCGCCGAGAACCTGGCCGAGCTGAACCCGCGCATCGGGCGCAATCCCTACTGCGCCGCCATCGAGCTGCCGCTGCCCGGCGAGAAGGAGCGCCTCGATTACGTGGAGTGGAAGATCGGCGCCAGCGGCAAGAAGCGCAGCGAGATCTCGGAGGTCGGGGCCGACGCGCTGGCGCAGATGACCGCCGGCATGTCGCGGGTGGCGCTCGACCGCGTGCTGACCGAGGCCATCGCGGGGCCCCGGCTGTCGGTCGAGCGGCTCAAGGAGAAGAAGAAGGAGATCATCCAGGCCGAGTGCCACGGGCTGCTCGAATTCATCGAGCCCGCGCACTCCATCGACATGGTGGCGGGGCACGCCAAGGCCAAGCAGCTTTTGAAGCAGGCGGCGCGCGCCATCACCACCGGCAAGCGCGACGTGGTGCCGATGGGCTTCCTCATCGCGGGACCGATCGGCACCGGCAAGACCTTCCTCGCCACCTGCTTCGCCGGCGAGATCGGGATCCCCTGCGTGAAGTTCCTCAACTTTCGCTCGCAGTGGCAGGGAGTCACCGAGGGCAACCTGGAAAAGATCTTTAATTTGTTGAAGGCGATGTGGCCGGTGGCGGTCATCATCGACGAGGCCGACGCCTTCCTCGGCAACCGCAACGCCTCCGGCGACAGCGGCACCAGCGCGCGGGTCTTCAGCTCGATCGCGGCCTTCATGGGCAACACCGAGTACCGCGGCAAGATCGTCTGGTTCCTCCTCACCTGCCGGCCCGACCTGCTGCCGGTGGACTTGAAGCGGCAGGGGCGCGCCGAGGAGCACCTGGCGCTCTTCTATCCGGAGTCCCCCGAAGAGCGGCTCGAGTTGATCAAGACCATGGCGCGCAAGGCGCGGGTCAACTTCGACGGCGACATCGCCGAGACGGTGCCGAAGGACCTGCCCAAGATGTCCGGGGCGGACATCGAGTCGGCGCTGGTGCGGGCCAAGCTGCGGGCGGTCAACGACAAGCGCGAGAAGGTCAGCCGGCAGGACCTGGTGGACACCTTCGCCGACTTCGTGCCGCCCAGCTATCCGCTCGAGGTGGAGCTGCAGACGCTGGTGGCCGTCGCCGAGTGCACCAGCCGCGAGCTCTTGCCGGAGAGTTACCGCAAGACTTCGCGCGACGACGTCACCAGGCGGATCCGCGAGCTGAAGCTCTTGCTCTCGGAGCAGTGATCCCGCGGGCTCTCGCCACCATCGTCGTCGAGCTGCTGGAATGGCTGGAACAGTCCGGCGACGAGACCGTCAACCCCGACGACGCCGTTCGCTGGTTGGAGAACATCAGCGGGACCTTGCAGGAGGTGAACCACGATGACTGAGCTTCGTCCCGGCGCGCGGTGGTCGTTCCGTTACCTCGTCAAGCAGGAGGACACCGCCGCGTCGCTGAGCGGGATCACCGGCGATGCTTTCCCGGCGGTGCTGGCGACGACGAGGTGCATCGCGCTGCTGGAGCTGGCGGCAGGGCATCTGCTCCTGCCGCTACAGAAGCCGGGCGAGCTCTCCGTCGGCGTCACCGTCGAGGTGAACCATCTGGCGGCCACGCCGGTCGGCGCCTGGGTCGAGGCGGAGGCGACCTTCATCGCGCAGGAAGGCAAGCTCTACGCCTTCGACGTCGTCGCCCGCGATCCCGGCGGCGAGATCATGCGCGGCGTGCACAAGCGCGCCATCGTCGCCGAGTCGCGGCTTCTCGAGGGCGCCGCGAAGCGCAAGGGCTGACCACCCACGGCCGAAGCGCGTCCGGAAGCAACCTCTGGTTCGGGCTGCAGCGCGCCCCCAAAAAACCGAACGACCCGCTTGACAGCGTCTGTCACACCCGATGATTATTCCCGTAATCAAATGAGTGCACAGCAGACAGAGCTTCAGTTCTCTCGCCGCGGCGGCCGCCGGAAAGGCGCGGGGCGGCCACGCGGAAACCGCGTCTCGCATGCGGCCCGGCCGCGCTTCGGCAGGGTGACGCCCGTGCACGTGACACTCCGCATGCGGGAGCACGTCTGGAATCTGCGCAGCGGGCGCTCCTTCCGGCGCCTCCGGGCCGCGTTCGCCAAGGCGCGCGGGCGGTTCGGGGCGCGGCTGGTGGAGTTCAGCGTGCAGGGCAATCACCTGCACCTCATCCTCGAGGCCGACGGCAACGGCGCGCTCACCCGCGCGCTGCAGGGGCTCTGCATCCGCATCGCCCGGTCGCTCAACAAGATGATGGGGCGCAGCGGCGCCGTCTTCGCCGACCACTACCACGCGCGCCTCCTGCGCTCGCCCACGGAGCTGGTGCGCGCCATCGCCTACGTGCTGGGCAACGCCGCCCACCACTTCGGCGCGCGCGGGGTCGATGACTTCTGCTCGGCGGCGCTGCCGTCCGACGCGGAGGAGCTGGCCACGCCGCGCGGCTGGCTGCTCACCGCGGGGCGCAGACGCGCAGCGCCCCGGGGTGACCGGCGGAGCGCGCCTGAACATCTGGGAGGAGCCGTCGAACGAGAGCGCCCGCCGGCCGCGTGAGCTTGGCCTGGTCTAGAGGCAAAGCAAAATCTCACCGCGAAGGCGCGAAGGCACGAGGGGTTCGATCGGAGCCGCAGCCACGAGCCGGCTCGGTTTGGCGCGGTCGCCCACCAACCCACCCCTTCGCGGCTTCGCGTCTTCGCGGTGCGCTTTTATCTTTTTCAACCAGGGTGAGTTGGTCGACGACGCCTTCTTGGAGAATCCGTTGACGACGGCCGGTACATCCGAACATCGCGCAGGCGGGAGCGTGATTCCTGATCTGGTGGCGAGAAGAAGACCGTCATTTCGGCGGGAAGCTGACCTCGAGGTAAACTGAATGACCCGGCTCGATCTGCACAGCTCGCTCAAAGGCGCCGCCACCTGGGTTGATGCACTTGACGTTCATCGCGCCGGCAGGGCGATCGATCTTCAGCGGCGCGGTGCTCGACCTTTTCCGTCCGTGCCGGACCGCCGCGCGGGGTGACGGTGGAAGTCACCGGCTCGTCGCTGGAGACGAGCAGCCTGCCCGCGAGCGGCTTTAGGGCGATGTCGTACACCATCGCGCGGCTCTCCTTCATCCACACGGTGCCGGTCCGCGTCTCATAGCCCGGGGCGACGGCCGTCAGCATCCACTCGGGCAAGTGCAGCCCGTGCATGATCGGCTCGATGATCTGGAGGATGGTGAACGCAGCGACGCCGTATCCGACCAGCACGCGAAACACGCAGCGGCGTTGCAACTCCGCTGCTGGCGACGCTGGGCCCCGCCTAGCTGTCGTTGACTGCGATGGTCTGCCCGACCTGCAGCGCGCGCGCCCGGCGGCCGGTGAGGCCGTTGAGCCGCTTCAGCTTGTCCACCGTGGTGGAGAATCGCGCGGCGATGGTCCAGAGCGAGTCGCCGGGCTTCACGCGATACGTGCCCGCCTTGGCCTGCGCCACTGCCGACGCCACCACCGATGAAGCCACTGCCGCGGAAGCCACTACCGATG
Source organism: Deltaproteobacteria bacterium (assembly GCA_025350525.1). Taxonomy (GTDB): domain Bacteria; phylum Myxococcota; class Myxococcia; order Myxococcales; family 40CM-4-68-19; genus 40CM-4-68-19. The sequence goes on along the minus strand of JANXXR010000169.1, from coordinate 10,175 downwards.
ACGCCACTACCGCGGAAGCCACCTGCGCCTGCGGTCTGCGCGCCTGCGGCTGCAATGCCGCGCGAGCGCCGCCGCGCCGGTCTTCCAGCTGCGCGCCGGCCATCATCCGCGACGCGCCCGCCATGGGGATGACCAGCATCCGGCCCGGCTTGATCTGCCGGTAGCTCTTGATGCCGTTGGTCCGCAGAATCGCCGCCTCGGCCACGCCGTACGCCCGCGCGATCTTGGCGATGGGCTCGCCCTTCTCCACCTTGTGCTCGACGAAGCTCAGCCGGTCACCCGGGCCCAGCTTCTCGTAGGCCGCGGCAAAGGTCTCGCCCGTCCCCTTGGGCAGCCGCAGCGTCCAGCCGCCGGGCGGCGTGCAGAAGCGGCGCAGCTCGGGGTTCAGGTCGCGGACCTGCTCGAAGCTCACGCCCGCCGCCTTGGCGACGACGTGCAGGTCGGTGGCGTCGGGAACCCGCACCTGGTCCATCTCCGAGGGCTGCTCGAACGTGACATGGAAGCCGAAGCGCTCCGGATGCTTGGCGATGAGCGCCGCGGCGATGAGCTTGGGCACGTAGTGCTTGGTCTCGGCCCGCAGCGTGCGGCCCTTGCCCATCAGCATCCAGAAGTCCTTGCTCTTGTCGTTGCGGATGGCCCGGTCGACTTTTCCCTCGCCCGCGTTGTAGCCGGCCCAGGCCAGGTACCAGTCGCCGTGGTAGCGGGCCCGCAGGTCGGCCAGGTACTTGGCGGCGGCCTCGGTGGACTTGGCCGGATCGCGCCGCTCGTCCACCCAGAAGTCGGTGAGCAGCCCGTAGCGCCGCGAGGTGCCGACCATGAACTGCCAGAGGCCCGCGGCCTTGGCGAAGGAGTAGGCGTAGGAGGAGAAGCCGCTCTCGATCATGGAGAGGTAGACGAGGTCGAGCGGCAGGCCGCGCTTCTCCAACACCTGCCGCATCATCGGCAGGTAGCGCGTCGAGCGCGCGAGCCAGCGCCCGAAGGCCTCGCGGGTGTCGGTCTGGAAGAAGCGGATGTACGCGACCACGGCGTCGTTCAGCTCCACCGGGATGTCGTACTTGGCGCGCAGCTCGTCTTCAGAGATGCCGAGCAGCTCGGGCAGCCGGGCCGAGACGCTGCCCGACGGCGCGGGGTCGGCGAGCTGGGCGCCGTCGAGCCCGGTGCCGAGCGCGGCGGCGAGGTCGCGGGCGAGCGGATCGGCGGCGTCGATGCCGACCTGCAGGCCGTCGCGCGCGGCGGCGCCTGGAGCCTGCGGCAAGAGGCCCGCCTTCTCTTCGGCCTTGCGCACCGCCTCGAGCTCGGCGGCGCTCTTGTCGACTTCGGCCTGCGTCTCCGGGTCGTCGGGGGCGTCGTCCTTGGCCGCCTCGCCGGGGCGCGGCGGGTCGGCCGGGTGCTGCGCGTCGGCGGCGTGCGGCGCGTCGGCGGCGTGCTGCGCGTCGGCGTCCTCCGCCCGGGCAGAGCCAGCAAAGAGGAGCAAGGCGGCGGCGACCGTGGCGAGTCTGCAGGGCAAGCTTTCTCCTTGATCAGGCAACCAACGGACCGGCCACTGGAGAAATTCCTACAGGAGGCCTCTGACAAAGTCAGCCACGGCGTGACGGGTGGCGGCCGGCCGCTCGAGCTGTGGGATGTGGCCGCACCCGTGCAGCAGCTGGACGCGGGCGCCCTCGATGCGGGCGAAGTCGTCCACGCTGCGCAGCGGCAGGAGCCGGTCGTCGGTGCCCCAGACGATCAGCACCGGGACGTGCAGGTCGGTGAGCACCTCGATGCCGAGCGAGCGGTCGTTGCCCTTGCGCGCGTCGTCGAGGATGCGCTGCACGGTGGGCGTCCCCCAGTGGCGGGCGAAGTCGCGGGCCACCAGCCAGAAGGGCCACGGCGTCTTGTGGAAGAGCAGCCGCGCCATCTGCGCCGCGCCGGCGTTGACGTCGCTGAACGAGCGGGGCAGCCCGTTGACCGCCTCGTCCGAGAGCTCGGCGCCGGCCGGATTGAGGCCGACCACGCCGGCGCAGAGATCGGGCCGCTCGTGTCCGGTGAAGAGCGCGAGCGCGCCGCCCAGCGAGTTGCCGACCAGCGCGACTTTTCCGCCGCCGTGCTCGCGCGACAGCTCCTCGGCGCAGGCGATGACGACGGCCCCGTACTCGCGCGCCGAGAGGGGCCCCGCTGCCGGATCCGGCGAGCGGCCATGTCCCGGCAGCTCGAGCAGCACCACCCGCGGCGCTACCGGCACCAGCGCCGGAACCAAGGGCGCCATCGAGCTGGCCGATCCGCCGAGCCCGTGCAGCAGCAGCACCGGCGGCGCGCGGCCCTGCTTGCCCGGCGAGCCGCCCTGCCCCGCGAAGGCGTACCGCTGCACGCGGTGGCCGGCCAAAGACGACATCCAGCTCTCCGCCCCCTGCGTCAGCATGGCGCCGTGGGCAAGGCGGCCCATCAGGTCCATCGAGAGATCGGGCACGCCCCGCAGCGCCAGCTGTCCGCCCTGCGAGAGCACTTTGCGGGCGGCGAGGCCCAGCCGCTTGCGCTGCGCCGCGACCGTCAGCCAGAGCGGACCGGTCACTGCGGATAGCCCTCGCGCGGCCGCGGCTTCTGCCCCTTGGCCAGCGGCGCGCCGTGACCGGGGCCGACGATGAAAGGCCGGTACTTGGCGTCGTCGAACTTCGGCGAGTTGGCCGGCTCGTGGCAGCGCATGCACATCGAGGCCGGCACCTTGGCCTGGATGTGCTCGGGCGGATCCTTCACATGCGCGCTGCCGGGGCCGTGGCAGGCCTCGCACTGGACGTCGCGCCGCCCGACGCCGCGGCCCGCGAAGCCTGGGCCGCCGAGCTCGGTCTTGTCGATGCGGCAGACGCCGCCGGGCTGCTGCCAGCCGACGACGTGGCAGCGGATGCAGTCGAGGCTGAACTGCTTCTTCACCGCCACCAGCGTCTCGTAGGCGTGGGCGTGGCGGGTCTGCGTCCAGAACTCGGTGGCGTCCTTGTGGCACTCGATGCAGGCGTTGGCCCCGACGTACACCACCTCGCCCTTGGACGGCAGGGGACAGGCTTCGGGCTGCGTCTTGGCCTCGGCGAGGTTGATCTCGGCGACCTTGGCGTCGTAGGCGTCCACCAGCTTCTGCGCGGCGGCGTCGCTGCCGACCTTCTCCTCGAGCGGCAGGAAAGTCGCCTGCGCCCAGGTGCTGCCGGGCGCGGGAGCGGGAAGCGGCGCCGCGGCCACTGCGGCTTTGCGCTGCTGCAGCTCGGCGATCTTCGCCAGAAGCTGCGCCTTGCGCTGCGGCGCCTGCTCGAGCTGCGCCTGGAATCGCGCGATGCGCAGGTCGAGCCCCTTCAGCTCTTCGCTGCGGTCGGCGGCGCTGGGCGCGAGGGAGAGCGGACCCTGCCCGAGGTGCACGTCCACCCGCAGCAGGCTCTGCCCGTGCCCTTCGATGGCGAGGAGCGGCGGCGCGCCGGCCTCCTTGCGATCCGGATCGGTCGAAGGATCGTCGCGCCGCCCGAGGACCACCAGATCGACGCCCGCCGCCTGCGCCGCGGGGAGCAGCGCCTGCGCGGCGGTGAAGGCATTGTCGCCGCGGGGATGCAGCAAGAGGACGACGAGCCGCGCGCCCTCGTCGCGCAGGGCCCTGGCGCGAGAGGCGATGACCTTTCTGACGTCGGGCTCGAAGCCCGCGGCGAAGAGGCCGACCTTCACTCCGCCCGCGTCGGCGAGCAGCGTCGCGCGGACGCCGGGCGCCGGCGTGAAGCCCGCGTCGAGGAGCGGAACGCCCTGCGCCGAGTCCACGAGAAATTGCGGACCGAGCGCGAGGTCGCGCTGCCCCACCGCCCGCGCCGCCGCGTGGAGGAGCGCGTCGCCCTGGGCCAGCACCTGCGCCTTCATCTGCCGCTGGGTGAGGAGCTGTTTTCCGGGGGGCGCGGAGGCCTCGAAGAGCAGGTCGCCGGCGTCCACGAAGAGCAGCGCCGGGTCTTCCTTGCGCAGCTTCTCGACCAGCGCCACCGAGCGCGGGAGGCCGCCGCGCTGATCCGGCGAGCAGCCGCAGGGGACGAGCTGGCCCGCGACGCTGGCTGCGAAGACCAGCGCGACGTGGTCGGCCGGCTTTGTGGGCGCGGGCGGCTTTTCCACCGCGGCAGGCGCGGCGGCGGGCATCGCTGCCGCCGCAGGAGGAGACGCAGGTGGCGCCTGCCGGCAGGAGGCGAGCGCCAGCAGGAGGAGCGCAGTCCGGACGTTCACGCGCGGGAGTCTATTGGTAAGTACAGGTTCCGGGTACGCAAACGTTGTTGGACCCATTCGTGCTCTGTGCGTTGGCGGGTACCGAGCCCGACTGACAGCTGCATGACCCGTTAAAATCAGCGCAACGCCCCGGAAGACCTTTGGTGGGCGAGCAATACAGCGTGGGGTGATTGATGTCGGCATTGCGAGAGATGGTGCAGAACCCGCTGTCGGAAACGCCGCCCTGACTTCCAAGAGCGAGGCAGGTCGAGCCAGGAGCTGGGGCTCCGCATTGAAGGTTGTCGTCGCAAGACTCGCCTTGCCGCTTGAGACGGCACGACAGCGCGCTCGCGTCACACACTCGCGGCTTGCCACTTGGGGTGTTGCTGCACGCACGCCAACGGTCGCTGTTGAACTCGCAGAACGTCGGATCCACCCCCGGCACGTCGCACCTGCACTCGACGCACTTGTGGTTGTTGGCATCGCCCAAAGGGCCCAGGTGGCAGATCTTCCCGTTGGGCACCGCGTGCGTCGGCGAGCAATCGGCGTCGGTGTCGCAGCCCTCGACGCAGCTGTCGGTCACGCAGCGCGAGCCGTTGAACTGCGCATGGGACCCGCCGTACAGCGTGGTGCCGTGGATCTTGTACTCGCAGTGCGTGTTGTCGGTGCACTGCACGCACGCGCCCAGCGTCGTCCCGGTCACGCCGGCCATGGTGGTGCGGTTCGGATCGCAGTGCTCCTGATCCGGAAAACGCGGGCACGCCGACTCCGCCCCGCCGGGCGCGTTCCGCGGGCAGCCGCACTGCGCATCCACCTGGCAGCCGTCCTGGCAGCTGAAGGTCGAAGGATTGCAGGTCCTGGCGTCGTGCGGATCGAGCGTGCCGCCGTATCCGCAGTCCTGCCCGGTGGCGTTGTTCGCCGGAAGGCAGGCCACGCAGCTCCTGGTTATGAGGTTGCACTCGGGCGTGCCCGATCCGCAGAAGGTGTTGGCCGCCGCCGGCGTGGCGCCGTAGCACTGCACGCAGTGTCCGGTGTCGTCGCAGGCGGAGGCGGCCGGGCCCTGCGCCGCGCAGTCGCTGCTGGTCTTGCACTGGATGCACTTGCCCGGCGTCACCGAGGTGTCGCAGGTTTCGCCCAGGCTGGCGTTGCAGTCAGCGGTGCTCTTGCAGCCGGGCTTGCAGAGGTGGGCGTCGCAGAAGTGGCCGCTGCCCAGCGCCTTGGTGCAGTCGAAGTTGACGTTGCAGGCGACGCAGCTTCCCGAGCCGGTGTCGTCGCAAACGGGAGTGGCCGCGAGGCCCGCGCACTGCGTGCTGTTGCTGCACTGGGCGCAGGCTTTCAGCGCCGAGTTGCAGATGAACCCTGAGTCGCACTGCCCGTCGAGGGTGCAGGTCCTGGCGCAGACGCCGCCTGCGCTGCAAGGGTAGCCCGTGGGGCAGGTGTGGTTGGCGCAGGAGGCGCCCTGCGCCTTGACGCAGACGTTGTCCGTGCCGCAGGCCTCGTCGGCGGCGCAGCTTCCGCCGCAGGGCACCACCACGCAGGCGCCGCTGACGCAGCCCTGCCCCGAAGGGCAGTCGTAGTTGTGCTGGCACGGCCAGGCGCCCCTGCCGACCCCGCAGGCGAGGAGGGCCAAGCAGAGTGAGAGGAAGACGGCGGGGCTGCCACGGAGCATCCGTCAACACTAGCCGAGCAAAGGCGCCCGCGGGATCAGCCCCTTGCCCGACTCTCCCGCCGCCGCTACAAGCTGCCCTTCGATGTCCACGCCCATCCAGTCCGTGCAGCTGGGGAACCTCCTGCTCCCCAACCGCTACTTCCTCGCCCCGCTGGCGGGAGTGTCGGACTGGCCCTTTCGCCTGCTCTGCCGGGAGCTGGGCGCGTCCATCGCCCACACCGAGATGATCTCCTCGCACGGCCTCGTCCACGGCGGCGACCGGACCCTCAACTACCTGGAGCGGCCCGAGGACGAGAGGCCCTTCGCCATCCAGGTCTTCGGCCACGACCCCGACGTGCTGGCGGCGGGCGCGCGCGTGGCGGTGGAACAGTACGGCCCGGTGGACGCGGTGGACATCAACATGGGCTGCCCGGTGAAGAAGGTCTGCTGCCACGGCGCCGGCGCGGCCATGCTCAAGGATCCGCTGCTGGTGGAGCGGACGGTCCGCAAGGTCGTCGATGCGGTGGGCCCGCTGCCGGTCACCGTCAAGCTGCGCGCCGGCTGGGACGAGGAGCACAAGAACGCGCCCGAGATCGCGCGCGCCTGCGAGCAGGGCGGCGCCGTGGCCGTCGGGCTCCATCCGCGCACGCGGGCGCAACTCTACCGGGGGCGGGCCGACTGGGACCTGATCCGCCGCACCAAGGAGGCGGTGAAGATCTCCGTCTGGGGCTCGGGCGATCTCTTCACCGCGGAGGCGGCGCGGCGGATGCTGCGCGAGACCGGCGCCGACGCGGCCCGCATCGCCCGGGGCGCCTGCGGCTATCCCTGGATCTTCCGCGAGCTGCTGGCGCTCGAGCGCGGCGAGACTCCTCCGGAGGTGACGCTGTCCGAGTGGCGGGCGATGATCCTGCGCCACGTCGAGCTGGCCGTCGCCGACAAGCAGGGCCGCTATCGCCTGCAGCGCCCGCCCGGAGCGCCGCGCCCGCGCTCGTACCGCGAGAACGGCGGGCACGCCCACGAGGAGCTGGACGCCGACGGCGCCGAGCGGGCCGCCATCCGCGAGCTGCGCAAGCACCTGCTCTGGTACACGCGGGGCCGTCGCGGGGGGCTCGCCTTCCGCCGGACCGCGCCCGATCTGCACACCGCGAGCGACGTCAAGAGGGCGCTGGATCGCTACTTTCCCGAAGACGGATCGGTGCCCGCCGAAGTCCGCGACGAGCCGGTGGGAAGCCGCGAGCTCTCTGCGGAGGACGTCTGATTCGCCCGCCCGATCGCTTAGGGCTTTGACAAGCGATCCCGTTTCGACACACATACGCGTGCGACTCGGCCCGACGGAAACCTCCCTTGGAGTGCACATGACTGTGAAATCGATGCTGAGCGGCATCCTCGCTGCCGCCGCACTCGCCACCGGCGCACGCGCTGCTTCTACGCCTCCCGAGGCGAACCTTTCCAACTTCAAGCCTTCGAGCGGCAACGACGGCATCATCGCCACCGAGGGCGCGCGGCCCTGGGAAGCGGCGACGCCGTTCGACCTCAAGTTCTGGCTCGACTACGCGCAGAGGCCGGTGGCCCACCCCGGCCGCGGCGAGCTGATCGAGAACCGCACCGGCGCGTGGTTCACCGCCGACCTGCACGTCCTCGAGCCGCTCACCCTGGCCATCGCGCTGCCCTTCACGCTCAACGAGCGCGGCACCCTGGTGCTGCAGCCCTCGGCCACCCAGCCGGTGGTGCAGAGCAGCGGCCTCGGCGACATCCGCATCACGCCGCGCCTCGGCCTGCTCCGGCAGGAGACCTCGGGCATCGACATGGCGGTGCAGGCGACCCTGGAGCTGCCCAGCAGCGACCGGCACCTGCTCACCACCTGGGGCGAGCCCGTCGCCGAAGGCCTGGTCGCCGTCGGCCATCACGTCGGCGATGCCGACTCCGGGTTCACCGTGCTGGCCAACGTCTTCGCCTTCACCGCGCCCAACCGCACCGTGCTGGCCCAGAACGTGGGCGCGGGCTTCGGCGGGCGCCTCGGCCTCTCCGTCAACGCGGCGAAGGGCCGCTTCACGCCCAGCCGCATCTTCGGCGAGATCGAGGCCAAGTCGATGCCGCGCCTCTCCTTCACCGAGGGACCGACGCCGGCAGAAGCGCGCGGCGGCGCCTCCTGGTGCTTCGGGCCCGGCTTCACCTTCGACGTGGCGGTGGGCAGCGGGCTCAACGACGCGCCCGGCGCCCCGACCCTGCGGGTGGTGAGCGCGCTGGGCTTCGGCGCCAACGCCTGCAGCGCCGCCGCCAACCTGGCCGAGGCGAAGAAGGCCGCCGCCGCCAAGGCCGCGGTGGAGAAGGCCGCGGCAGACAAGCTCGCCGCCCAGAAGGCAGCCACCGAGAGCGCCCTCGCCGCCCGGGCCGCCGCGGACAAGGCCTACGCGGACCAGGTCGCCGCCGAAAACGCCGCCGGCGAAAAGGCCAAGGCCGACCAAGCCGCCTCCGACAAGGCCTTCGCCGACAAGGCCGCAGCCGACGCCGCGCGCATGAAGGACTCCGACGGCGACGGCGTCCCCGACGTGGAGGACAACTGCCCCAACGAGCCCGGTCCCGCCTCGAACCACGGCTGCCCGCTCGAGAACAAGCAACTGGTGGCGGTGAACGAGACCGGCATCCAGATCCTCGACAAGGTCCAGTTCGCCACCGGCAAATCGGTCATCGCGCGCAAGTCGTTCAAGCTGCTGGACCAGGTGGCCGCCGTTCTTGCCCAGCACACCGAGATGACGAAGATCGAGGTGCAGGGCCACTCGGACTCATCGGGCAACCCGCAGAAGAACACGGTGCTGTCGCAGGCGCGTGCGGACGCGGTGGTGAAGTACCTCGTCAAGAAGGGCGTGGCAGCGTCGCGGCTGACCGCCAAGGGTTACGGCCCCACCATGCCCCTCGCCGACAACGCCACTAAGGCCGGCCGCGAGAAGAACCGCCGCGTCGAGTTCCGGGCGACCAAGTAGCCCGCTGAAGCAGCCTCTTTGATCCCCTCGCGGCGGGAGTATCCTCGCCGCGGGGGGTCGGAAGGCCCGCTCCTGGGACTGAAGCGGGAAGGTTCGGACGGCTTCGCTGTTTTGGTGCTAGCCTCCCGCGCCTTCGGAGGAACAGGCCCCAGTGAGCGCACAGCCAGCGAACGACATCCGGCTCCTCAACGACCGCATCCAGCAGGAATCCGTCTTCATCGACGCCGTCTTCGCCCAGGCGGGGCAGGTCATCGTCGGCCAGAAGGTGATGATCGAGCGCCTGCTCATCGGCCTGATCACCGGCGGCCATGTTCTCCTCGAAGGCGTGCCCGGCCTCGCCAAGACGCTGACGGTGAAGACGCTCGCCGACTGCCTGCAGCTCTCCTTCAAGCGCATCCAGTTCACGCCCGACCTGCTGCCGGCAGACTTGATCGGCACGCAGATCTACCAGCCGCAGACGCAGAGCTTCACGGTCAAGAAGGGCCCGCTCTTCGCCAACCTCATCCTCGCCGACGAGATCAACCGCGCGCCCGCCAAGGTGCAGAGCGCGCTGCTCGAGAGCATGCAGGAGCGGCAGGTCACCATCGGCGACCAGACCTTCCCGCTGCCGGCGCCGTTTCTGGTGATGGCCACCGAGAACCCCATCGAGCAGGAGGGAACGTATCCGTTGCCCGAGGCGCAGGTCGATCGCTTCATGCTCAAGGTGAAGGTGGGCTACCCCACCCGCGCCGAGGAGCTGATCATCATGGACCGCGTCGCCGGCCAGCCCAGGGCCAAGGTGGAGGCGGTGGTGACGCCCGAGCAGCTCCTGCGAGCGCAGCAAGTGGTGGCCGATATCTACATCGACCCCAAGGTGAAGGATTATATCGTTAGTATTGTCTTCGCCACCCGGGACGCCGCCGGCAGCGGGCTCAAGGACCTGACCGGCTACATCGACTACGGCGCCTCGCCGCGCGCGACGATTTACCTGAACCTCGCCGCCCGCGCCCACGCCTTCCTCCGCCACCGCGGCTTCGTCACCCCCGAGGACGTCAAGGCCATCGCCTACGACGTCCTCCGTCACCGCGTCTCCCTCACCTACGAGGCCGAGGCCGAGAACCTCACCTCCGAAAAAGTCATCCAGCGCATCCTCGAAAAGATCGAAGTCCCTTGAGAGGCCTCAGGCCCTTCCCTGAGGCCTGACGCCTGAGGCCTGACGCCTGAGCCCCGAGGCCTGACCGCATGTCCGCTCCCGCCGACCTCATCCGCAAGATCCGGCGCATCGAAATCACCACGCGGCGCGCGGTGCAGGACACCCTCGCGGGCGGCTACCACTCGCTCTTCAAGGGCCGCGGCATGGCCTTCAGCGAGGTGCG